>CAYHRM010000066.1:0-6922 GCA_964359035.1 uncultured Planctomycetales bacterium | reverse complement strand
CCGATTAAAGTAGTAACCGTAGTTTTTCCGTTTGAACCGGTTACGGCAATAATCTGTGCCGGACACAAAATACTCGCCACCTCAATCTCACTAATTAATAATTTATTAAATTCCTTGGCCCAATTAACACATAAAGAATCCATCGGCACGCCAGGAGAGATCACCACCAGATCCGCCTGCTTAATTAAATTTTGGCTATGACTACCTAATTCCACTTTAATTTCACCCGAACAGAGCTTAGTGCAAGCTTGACGACTTGACAAATCATCTTTAATATCGGTTACATTAACAATGGCCCCTAATCTATACAAAAGATTAGCGCAGGCAACTCCCGAACGCGCCAAACCAACAATAGTAACTTTTTTATTTTTAAAGTATTCGCTGTTACGCATGAATAGTTTACCTAATCTTTAAGGTAACCAGTGTAAATAAGGCAAGTAGACCCGCAATAATCCAAAATCTAACAATTATTTTATTTTCAGGCCAATCCAAAAACTGGAAATGATGGTGCAGAGGGGCAATCTTAAAAATACGTTTTTTAGTCAATTTATACGTTCCTACCTGCAACATAACTGAAAGTGCCTCTACAACAAATATCCCTCCTACAATTATAAGCAGCATCTCCTTTTTAATTAATAACGCTACTGTTCCGATCGCCCCACCTAATGCTAGCGAACCAACATCTCCCATAAAAATTGTAGCTGGATAACAATTAAACCACAAGAACCCCAGGCCAGCCCCAATAATACTAGAACAAAAAATAGTCAACTCCCCGCCGCCTTTAATGTAAGGAATGAGCAGATAATTACTTAAATTAACATTACCGGAAACATAACAAAGTATACTGAAAGCAATCGCTACCATAACCACAATACCGATAGCTAACCCATCTAAACCATCCGTAAGATTTACAGCGTTTGAGGAACCCGCAATCACTAGAATTACAAACAAAATATATAAACCATCTAAATCAAAATTAACCCCTTTTAAGAAAGGAATTTCAAGATTAACATTATGCTGGCTATAAATAAGCATCGTTCCCAAAATCAAGCCCAGAATAATTTGACTGGCGAGTTTTATCCTCGGCGATAAACCGCTAGCCTTCTTTTTTATCTGCTTTAAATAATCGTCCGCAAACCCGGTTAACCCTAACCAAACCGTACTAAACAAAACAATCCAAATACATTGATACGTTATATCTGCCCAAAGCAGGGTTGAGATTATCACCGTGCCTAAAATAAGAATTCCCCCCATCGTCGGCGTACTTTGTTTATGGTGATGTAAGTCATCTAGCTTTTGACTGTCCGCTTTATTTATTTTCTCTCCGATTTTAAGAATTTTTAATTTATTAATTAACAGGGGGCCAAAAATTAAGCTCAGCAGGAAAGCGGTTAAAGCCGCCATCGCCGCGCGAAAAGTAATATAACGGAATAAATTAAAAACAGAAACAAAATCCCTGAGGGGATAAAGCAGATGGTAAAGCATTAGCTTCCTAAAACCTCTTCCATTTTCATCGACCGAGAACCTTTTACCAAAATCAAATCATCGGCTTTAGCAGATATCTTTTTAAATAATAATTCCCGAGCCTGATGAGCATCGCTACAGCAAAATATATGTTTAGAATTCAAACCATTATTTTTGGCGGCTTTAGCCGTGATCCGGGCTAAGCTACCGACCGTAATCAATAGATCACAGGTATTAGTTATACTCCAAGCGATTTGCCTATGCAATAACTCTTTTTGCTTACCCAGCTCCAACATATCACCCATAATCAGAATCTTTCTCCCTTTACAATGCATAGCAGCCAAAGCTACCAAAGAGGCGTTCAAAGAAAGCGGATTAGAATTATAGGTATCATCAATAAACCTTAAGCCCTTAAAATTAATCAAATTAAATCTCCCCTTGGGAAATTTAAATGTCGCCAACCTTGCACGAATCTCAGGATAACTTAATCCTAATATGCGGCCCACGGCAATTGCGCCTAAAGCATTATAAATATTATAATCTCCTAAAGTTGATAATTCAAATTTAAATTTAGAGTTAACCTTAAATTCTACTTTACCATTTTTTAATTCAACACAAGAGGCACGAAAATCACTTTTTTCATTTATACCGTAACTAAATATATGCTGGCCTTTAACTTTATTCTTGATTAAACCTTTAAGTAATTTATCGTCAGCATTAAGCAGGACAATGGCGGGTTTTGCTAAATTATTCAGTAGGGTAGTTTTTTCTTTAGCCACCCCCTTTAAATCTTTTAAAAACTCAAGATGGCTAGGGCCGATATTAGTAATCAGGCCGATATTCGGCCTGGCGATTTTAGATAAATAATCCACCTCGCCAAAATGATTAGTACCTATCTCCACCACAGCGAATCTATTTCTTTTAGTAAGTTGAATTAATGTTTGCGGAAGGCCAATCTGGTTATTTTTGGTTCCTTCATTTTTAAGTACCTTAGCCTTAGCCGATAATACCCAGGCTACCATCTCCTTCGTCGTTGTCTTCCCGTTAGAACCCGTAACCGCAATAACCGGTAGATTAATTTTTTGCCTCTGAAAACGCGCAAGATCTCCTAAGGCTAAAGTAGTGTCTTTAACCTTAATCACCGTCACAACAGCCGGAATCAAAAACCCCGGGTCCTTTTCTAAAATCAAACAACTGGCTTTTAATTTTAAGGCCCCAGCGACATAATCATGGCCGTCAAAATTCTTTCCCCGTAAAGCCAAGAAAGCTTCACGTGCTTTTAATTTCCTGGAGTCAGTAGAGATGCTGGTTATTTTATCCGTAAGGCTACCCTGAATAAGTAGGCCATGGGTAGCTTGAATTATTTCATCAACCCTAAACACTCTTTAACCACCTTTCGATCGCTAAATTTTAATACCTTATTTTTTAATATCTGATAATTTTCATGGCCTTTGCCGGCAATCAACAAACAATCCTGCTTATTAATTAAGGATAACCCTTTGCGTATAGCCTGATAACGTTCAGGAACTAAGCAATAATTACTTTTTTGCATACCTTGCTGAATATCCTTGATAATCTGGCTTGGGTTTTCTGAGCGAGGATTATCGCTAGTAATAATAGCATAATCCGCCAACTCCGTAACCACTCTACCCATCTGCGGCCGTTTAAGCTTATCTCGCTCTCCGCCACAACCAAAGATTACAATAATTTTTCCTTTAACCAACGGCCTTAAGGCACTAATCACATTAAAGAGCGCATCCGGAGTATGCGCATAATCAACAAAAATATTAAACCCCTTTGCACAATTAACTCTTTGCAGCCTACCGGGAACATTTTTAAATTGCTCAATCGCCGATTTAATATCGAGTATCGGTAGTTTTTCACTTATTCCCCAACTAGCCGCGGCCAGAATATTATATATATTGTAACGGCCGACGAGCTTAGTTTTAATGCGAATATTTATACCCGCAGCAACCAAAGTAAATTCCGTTGACTGCATGCCAAAATTAATATCCTTAGCCATAACCATAGATTTATTCTTTAGTCCATAAGTCAATATTCTAGACCGGGTTAACCGCTTAATGCGATGACTATACCGATCATCGTGATTAATTATCGCTTTCGCCGTTAATGGTAAAGCGCGGAATAATTTAGCTTTGGCTAAAAAATAATTTTCTAAATTCTTATGATAATCCAAATGATCCTGGGTAAGGTTAGTAAAAATAGCATGGCTAAAATTAATCCCCGCTACCCTTTCTTGATCCAAAGCGTGGGAGGAAACCTCTATCGCGCAATACTTAACTTTTTGTAAATACATCTTTTTAAGTAATCCTTGTAACTGTCCGGCCCCCGGAGTTGTATTTTTAGCGATAATAACTTTACCTTTAAATCGATAATTAATCGTACCAATCACCCCGCAGTTATAACCAGATTTTTTAGCCATCGCCTCAATCAAATATGAAATGGTCGTTTTACCGTTAGTGCCGGTAATACCTACAACTTTTATCTTATTTGATGGAGCGCCATAAAACTCATTTGTTGCCTGCGCAAAAAATTTACGACAATCATTAACAACCAAAAATACAATTTTACCCGCAGCCTTTATTTGCCTTGCAGATTTTTCTACAACAACGATAATTGCTCCCCGACTGATTGCTTCTTTAATAAAAGAATAACCATTCTGACGATTACCTTTAATCGCCACAAAAAGAAAACTCCTTTTTACTTCTTTGGAGTTAGAAGTTATGCCCTTAATCTCTAAATCTGCGATCTTCATTGCGCCGTTGTTTCCATCGGTATCTGGTTTGCTTTTAAATAACGGATAACATCACTAGCAACTTTTTGAAATACCGGAGCCGCGACTACCCCGCCAAAATAATAAGGATGCGGCTCATCTACGGTCACCACAATAGTTAATAAAGGATCTTCCGCCGGAGCGAAACCAATAAAAGAAGCAATAAACTTAGTATGAGAATAACTTCCATCAGGCTCAAGTTTCTGTGCAGTACCAGTTTTACCTGCAGCACTAAAACCTAAAACCTTACCTAATTTGCCTGTTCCTTCTTCAATCACCCCGGTAAGAATTTTTTTAATCCGCAACGCCGTATCCACGGAAATAACCTTACGAATCAATACTGATTTATTTTGTTTTATGATCCGGCCCTGATTATCACGCACCGAATCAATAATATAAGGCTTCATTAATTGCCCGCCATTAGCAATTACAGAAATTGCACTCGCTAATTGCAAGGTAGTCACTCCAACCCCTTGCCCCATCGGTATCGCAGTAATCGATGACTTTGACCAAAGACGTGGAGGAATAATCATCCCAGATATCTCCCCGGAAAGATCAATTCCTAGTTTTGATCCAAAACCAAAAGCCTTAATATAACGGTAAAGCGTATCCGGGCCCAAAAGCAAAGCAACCTTAACCGTACCAATATTACTGGACTCTTCAATAACCCGCCTAAAGGTAAGATTGCCATGTGGTTTATGATCATGCAAAATACGGCCACCGACCTGAAAGGATCCATTCTCGCAAAAAAATACATCCTCCTCCGTAACCCGCTTCTCTTCCACTGCCGCAGAGGCGGTTACTATCTTAAATACTGAACCAGGCTCAAATAAATCACAAATCGCTCGATTACGAATCGAATCTTTACTCACACTAGAATGATCATTTAAATCATAAGTAGGCCGGTTAGCCATCGCTAAGATCCTACCAGTATGTGGATCCATTACCACAATACTTGCACCCTTGGCATGAAAACTTTTAAAAGCCTTATCTAATTCCCTTTCCGCAATATATTGAATAACCTCATCAATCGTTAAAACTAAATCCAGCCCGTCCACCGGCAAAACCATCTTCTCCCAAATATCAAGTTTTTTTAACCGTGCATCGCGTAAAAAAATCGCCCAACCCGGAGCTCCTTTTAAATAATTATTAAACCCTCTTTCTATCCCCTCCAAACCTATATTATCCATACCACTAAAACCAATAATATGGCTGGCAAGATAACTATTTGGATAAATACGTTTAGTTTCCTTTAAAAATCCTAATCCTTTAATATTTAACTGCTTAATTTCTGCGGACTTTTCTGGGCTAAGCTTACGCGCCAGCCAGATAAATGACTTTTTACGACTCAATCTTTCTTGAAGGTAGCCCCGCTCCAGGCCAAGTATGGGCAGCAATTGATTTACAACATTTTCTTTATTCTTAATCACACTCGGCACCGCATAAAGCGAATCCATAGACATATTAAATGCCTGCGCCTTAAGATTACAGTCATAAATTGCTCCGCGTCGCGGCTCCAACTCTACAAGCTGATTATGTTGTTTTTTCGCTATCGCGGTAAGATAATCTGAACGGAAGAATTGAATAAAAAAAAGACGGCCTACACAAAGCAAAAGAAAAACAAAAAAAATCAAAAATACCGCCTCGCACCTTCGGCGATAGTTACTGATATACACTTTTTTCCTTAGGAATAATAAAAATTAGGGGTTAATGGTCTTTGCTTGAGCTTCCCGCTTCAAACTAAAAATTCGTGTCAATAAGCCTTCTTGAGCTTGCCCTTGCTGCGCAAGCTTTAAGCCACCAGGCGAAGCAATAAACTTAACATAACGATAATTATCCGGCATTCCAAAATCATTCGTACCGCTAATCCGCGCACCAATATTTACCAAAGAAGAACTCTTATTAATATTATATCTTAATGCGGTATTTTTATCCAACAATTCCGTAAAGATAGCTTGCTTCTTTTGGCCCAGATAAGCCAAACGAAATATCTCACTCTGCTGATAAACATAAAGCACAGAAAAAGAAGTAATAAATACTACCGCAGAAAAAAACTTAGTCAGCTTCATATAATTTTATATCCTTTCAGCAACCCTAAACTTAGAACTGCGACTAGAAGGATTTGCTTCTATTTCGCCAGGTCCGGGAGTCAATGGTTTGGCTGTAATAATATCGATTAATCCGTCGGCCTTAAGCGCACGGAATGTATGTTTAATCGCGCGATCTTCCAAAGAATGAAATGAAATAACACATATTCTAGCTTGCTTGTTTAAAATATCAACAGCTTTCTTAATTGTGTTTTCTAAAATTTCTAATTCACGATTTACGGCGATGCGTACGGCTTGAAAAGTACGCGTAGCCGGATGGATACGATAATAACTCCTACGATAACGATGCGGGATAGCCCGCATCACTAAATTAGCTAACTGCTTTGTAGTTGAAATCGGTTCATTCCGACGTTCCTGGACTAATAAATGCGCAATACGATTATGCCAACGCTCTTGCCCAAAATTCCAAAGTATCTGAGAGATCTCATTTTCGTTAAGGTTATTAACTAAATCATAGGCACAGATATAGCTGCTTTTATCTAAACGCATATCTAACGGCCCCTCCTCCTGAAAACTAAAGCCACTTTGCGCATCATGTAATTGATAGCTAGAGATA
>CAYHRM010000065.1:0-6972 GCA_964359035.1 uncultured Planctomycetales bacterium | reverse complement strand
CTTTTTTTTGGTTTAATGTACATTGTATGGCAAGTTTTATCGCTGCAATCAAAGTATTAGTTTTAGCCAAGGCAGGTTGAGAAGCAATATAAAAGGCCACGCCATGTAAAGGCGAAGTACGCAAGAAAGGTAACCCTAAGGTCAGATTAACCCCACTATCAAAACCTGTTAATTTTAAAGCAATTAAAGCTTGATCATGATAAGCGGCAATTACACAATCAAACTTCCCATTAGCGGCATCCGAAATAGCTAAATCCGCCCCCGACACTCTACCAATAGTAAAACTATTAAATTTTTTATTTAATTTGCTAATTACCGGGATAATTACCTCCTGCTCCTCAGAGCCGATTAAGCCATTATCCGAAGCATGTGGATTAACCCCGCAAACGATCAATTTTGGTTTTTTTATTAAAAATAAACTCTTTAAGCCCTTAACCGTATTTAAAATATTATTTTCTAATTTTTTCTGCGTCAACATTTTAGAAACATCACGCAGCCGGATATGCCGAGTCACTAAACTAAATTTTAGTTTATCATTCATCAACATCATCACTAAATCCGGACAGCCTGTGCGCTTAGCTAAATACTCAGTATGCCCGGTAAACTTGCTTTTAGCCAAACTAATCGCTTCTTTAGAAATCGGACAGGTAACTAAACAATCGAGCTTATTCTTTTTAAGTAGCTCCCAAGCTGTATCTAGATACTCCAGAGAAGCCCAGCCATTTTGCGCATTTACACTACCGAAATTAAAATTTTTTTCTTTAATATTATTTAAATCAATCAATTTTATCGGCTCCAAGGCAATCTTTAAAAGTTTAGCAGTTTTAGCCAAAACAAAACGATCACCAATTACCGTAAGATCCACACTTTTTTTTAATAATTTAAGCGCTTTTAAAGTAATAGCTGGACCAATACCCGAGGGATCACCGATCGTTAAACCAACTCTAATTTTCGAGAATTTTAATGTAGGATTGTTTTTTAAGCTCATCTAACCATTTCGCCAGTTCTTCTTGTAGCTTCTTTTCAAATAAATACGCCCGAATCTTATCCTGTGCCTGAGTAAGGCTTAATTGCTGGCTCCCGATAATATTATCTAATTTAAAAATAAAATACTGTGTATCCAACTGAACCGGACTAGATACCTCGCTAATTCCCAACTTAAACACGGTAGCTTCAATCTCCGGACGCAACTCTTGGCCTGCCACCGCAGAAAGTTTATCAGTAGTAAATGCATATCTTCCCGCCAAAACCTCTAAACTTGTCCCCAGCCGCAACTGATAGCTTACTGTTTTAGCGATTGCCTCATCCTGCAAAATAAACAAGGTTAGAATCCGCTCTTGGGGCTTTAAAAAATCTTTCTTATTCTGAGCATAAAATGAAGTGATTTCATCCGGCCGAATTATTACTTTACTGCGCACCTTCTGCTCGACAAAATTAAACATCAACATCTGTTCCCCAATCTTGTTCTCTAAGTCCGCCTGAACCAACCCCTGCTTAGCTATATCCGCCTCAAAATCTACTTCTGATGCATAACGCTTCTTGATTCCATCAATTTTAGCCTTAACCCTAGAAGACTCATAAGTTACCTTATCCAATTTAGCCTGTTGAAGTATAAGACGATCTTCAATCAAACGTTGTAATAAATCACGCTGCAAAGAATTCACCTTTTCCTCTAAAGCTTTTCCTTGAAGCTGCCGACTATACTGTAGGCGTATAAAATTTAAAAAATCAGCTAAATCTTTTTGTGTAATGATTTCATTATTCACTACCGCAATTACTTTATCCTGTGCGCAAAGATAACGGTTCGGAGCCATAATCAAAGCAAGAAGAAATATAAAATTAATTATGCGCTTTTTCAAATACACCTGCTTTCTTAAAATTAGCAATTGCTTCTTTTAGTAAACGACAATAAAGATCAAACCCTACAGCAGAAATAAATCCGTGCTGCTCCTGGCCAAGAAGATTTCCGGCGCCACGGATCTCTAAATCTTCAATAGCAATATTAAAACCTGCACCTAAACCACTATACTCCTGAATCGCCTGCAGCCTTTTCTTAGCATCTGCTTCTAAAACCCCGCCATAATTGCTAGAAATCATAAAATAAGCATAGGCCGCTCGATTAAATCTACCGACCCTGCCGCGCAATTGATGCAAATCACTTAATCCAAACATCTGCGCATTATTAATAATTATCGTATTGGCATTAGGTATATCAATTCCGGACTCAATGATCATCGTAGAAACTAAGACGTCAATTTCACCGGAAATAAAATCCGACATTATTTGTTCCAGCAGCTTAGCGGGCATTTGGCCATGCGCCATGGCAATACGCACACCGGCCGGCAAATTCCTGGCAATCTTATGCTTAATCTTTTCTAAATCGCAAATACGATTATGGAGAAAAAACACCTGGCCTTCTCGAGCCAACTCGCGCTTAATCGCCTGGGTTACCAAATCTGTATCATATTCTACCACAACCGTCTTAATAGGCAACCTATTTTGGACAGGAGTATTTATCACAGAAAAATCTCTTGCCCCCATCAAGCTCATATATAAAGTCCGTGGAATTGGGGTAGCAGTCAGAACTAAAACATCAATCGTAGTTTTAAATTTCTTTAATTGTTCTTTGGCTTTAACCCCAAAGCGCTGCTCTTCATCCACAATCACTAAGCCCAGATTCTTAAAGTTTACATCCGGTGAAAGCAGCCGATGGGTGCCAATCACAATATCCACGCTACCCTGATATAAATTCTTAATAATTTCATCCTGTTGAGATTTAGTTCTAAAACGAGAAAGCATCTGCACATTTATTGGAAATTTTTTTAAACGTGCGGTAAAATTTTTATAATGCTGTTCAGCCAGAATCGTGGTCGGAACCAAATAAACCACTTGCTTACTATCCATCACCGCCTTAAAAGCTGCACGCATCGCTACTTCAGTTTTCCCGTACCCTACATCTCCGCACAACAACCGATCCATCGGCTTGATAGATTCCATATCGGACTTAACCTCTGATACCGCTTTAATCTGATCCAGAGTTTCTCGATAGGGAAATGTCTGCTCAAAATCCAGCTGCCACTGCGTATCGGCAGAAAACTTAAATCCCTCACTCGCCAAACGTATTGCCTGTAAACTTAACAGCTCCCAAGCTAATTTCTGAATGCCCTTACGCGTGCGCTCCTTAATCTTGAGCCACTCCTGATTACCTAAGCGATAAAGCTTCGGCTTAGCCGTATGAAAAGCAATATATTTTTGTACCAAATGCATCGCATCGATAGAAACAAAAAGTTTTTCATTACGATCGTACTCAATCACCAAATGATCTTTGAGCTGGCCTTTTAATTTAATCTTTTGTATACCGCAAAACTTTCCTATGCCATGCTGATTATGCACCACAAAATCACCTACCTGTAAATCTAAAAAATTCTTTAAAGGAAATTCCTCACGAAATTCACTGCTACGCTTAGCTGAAGATTTTTTATAAGGAAGAATAATGACAATATTGTGTTGCCAAAGCCCCTTACCATCGCTAGGATCGAAAGCTTTAATCGAAGATACTTTTCCATGATCCAAATCAATCCGAATCGGCAATTCAAAAGAAAGCGGGAAAATATCAATAATCCCTCCGCGACAGCTAAAATCACCCTCCGCAGAAACTTGATTCTGCCGACAATAACCAAAATCCAACAACTGCTCTAAAAAAGTTTCTAGATTAAGATTTTGATTTGGATATATTTTAAGGGATTTAAATAACATATTATTAAAAGATTAGAAAATAATGGGACCGTTTCTATTTTTCTTAAGAAAAGTAGAAACGGTCCCATTATTTATTTGAAACGGTCCCATTTTTTTCTATTTTGTGCCCTTACGGCTCCAAGCAAGCACTAATGGAGAAGCAATAAAAATTGTAGAATACACACCAGAGATAAAACCTACAAATAAAGCAAATGAAAAATTGCCCAAAACCTCACCGCCGTAAAACAAAAACGAGATAACAACCAAAAACGTCACTCCGGAAGTAAGCAAGGTTCGGCCGAGAGTTTGATTTACGCTTAGATTAATTAATTCCTTTAAGGAAAGTTTATGATACAGACGCGCGTTTTCACGCACACGATCATAAATTACAATCGTATCATTAATCGAATAACCAGCAATAGTCAGAAAAGCAGTAACACTCAAAAGATCAATCGGACGATTAGTAACGACCAAAAACCCCAAGGCCACCAGTACGTCATGAATAAGAGCAATTACACCCGCTACAGCAAAGTTAACATGCTTAAACCTAAAACTCACATAAATCAGAATACCGATTAAAGACCAAAATAACGCCAAAATAGCCTTATACTTAAGATTCTTCCCCGCCACCGGGCCTACCCGCTCAATTCTTAATATTTGAATATCCTGATCAGGAAAAACTTCTTTCAATTTATTCGTCAAAGCCTGATTCTTATCTTCCGAGGTCCTAATCAAAACCACCTTAGGATTATCCTTAAACTGCTGAATATTAGCTTGCGCTAAATTTATATCTTTTAGCGCCTGACGCAGTTTATCCATGGCCGGAGGATTCTTAAAACTATACTCCTGAAGCTGGCCACCAGCAAAATCAATCCCAAAAGCAGCTGGGCCTTTCTTAAAATAAGAAAAAAGCCCAACCAGAATCACAATAATAGATACCATGTAAAATATTTTTCTCTTACCAATAAAATCGAATTTAGTCTCTCCAATTAACTTAAGCATCGGTAAAGACTTTTTAATCCAGCCCAAATTAAGCAAGAGTTCAAAAATTACCCGCGTAACCACAATCGCCGTAAACATGCTGGAAATTAAACCAATAGTTAAAGTAACCGCAAAACCACGGATTGGCCCGGTACCAAACTGAAATAATAAAAATGCCGCAATTAAAGTAGTAAGATTGGAATCGCATATCGCACTAAAAGCACGGCTATAACCATTACTTATAGCTGTACGCATATTCCTGCCGACGGCAATTTCCTCTCTAATTCGCTCATTAATCAAAACGTTAGCATCTACAGCCATACCTAAAGATAAGGCAATACCAGCAATGCCTGGCAAAGTCAAAGTCGCAGAAATTCCCGGAAAAAGCAACGGCAATAAACCTAAACCCCCAAGAATCATAATCAAGTTTAACAAAAGCGCAATATCACTAATTAACCCCGCTAAAAGATAATAACCGGCCATAAAAATAAAAACTAGAGCACACCCAACCAAACAAGCCTTAACTCCTTTATTTATTGAATCCTGGCCTAAGAGCGGGCCGACCGTTCTTTCCTCTTCTACATGCATCGGAGCAGGCAACGCCCCAACTCTTAAAATAAGTGCTAAATCTTGTGCAACCTGCGCATCAAACCTACCTGTAATTATTGCCTCACCCGAAGGAATCGCTTCTCTAATTCGCGGGGCAGACTGCACCTTACCATCCAAAACAATTGCCAGGCGCCTACCGACATTCGCCGCAGTAACTTCAGCAAATTTCTTGGCTCCCGCAGCATTAAACTGCAAAGCAACAATCGGTTCATTAAACTGGCTTTGATCAAAACGCACCATGGCATTCGTTAAGGCATCACCGACCAAGACCGCTTGTTTCTGCAGCAGTAATGGCTCATTTTCCTCCGGAGTATATTTTAACTCATACCCTTCCGGGACTGTCCCGGCAATTGCGCTTTTAAGTTTTTCCGCATCATCAGCCACAATCTTAAACTCCAACATTGCGGTTTTACCAATCAACTCAATAGCACGATCACGATCAGTTACCCCGGGAAGCTGTACCACAATCTCATCTTCACCTTGCTTTTGGATGGAAGTTTCCCTCACCCCAAACTCATCGATACGATTGCGAATTACCTCCACCGCCCGATCAGTAGCATCCAGCTTAGCCGCCCCTTCAAGATGGCTAGTGTCAACTTTTAGCAAAAGATGCATCCCGCCTTGTAAATCCAGGCCCAAATTAATACGCTTATCTAAAGGAAAGGTATAATAAGTACATAACCCCACCACCCCTAAGATGAGCAAGATTTTATAAATCAACTTTCTTTCCATTATGTTAAACTCCTATGTTTAATGACTAAGAGATATTCTTAATTAATTTAAGGCTTTTTAATATAGGCGATACTATTTTTTTCAATCTCCATCTTTACATTTTCATCAATGCGTAAAATTAAAGTCTTCTCCTTAACATTAACGATAGTGCCATGTATCCCACCTAAAGTCACCACCTCATCATTTTTATCAATACCCCCCAGCATCTTCTGATGCTCCTTCTCTTTCTGTTTTTGCGGCCGAATTAACAGAAAATAAAAAATAATAAAAATTAAAACTAACGGGAAAAACTGAACCAAAGGACTGACAGTGCTAGACTGTGGCATATTAGGCTCCTTTATTTAATTTCTTCAATAAACTTTTTACGGTTACAGATAATTGTGCACCGTTCTTTACCCACTCCGCAATACGCTCTTTCTTAAGCACCGCTAAGCCCGTAGTCGGTTTATAATAACCCAACTCTTCAATGATCCGGCTATCTCGGCCCATACGTTCATCAAAAACGGTAACCCGAAAATGCGGTTTCCCTTTAGGATTCTTCCCGATTCTTCTTAAACGAATATGTACTGCCATGGTGTTGCTCCTTTCTTACTTTTTAATTGCTTCCATCATTGCTTTAGCTTTATTCACTGATTCCTGATATTCTTTTAACGGGACAGAGTCAGCGACAATCCCTGAGCCGGCCTGCACATAAGCTGCGCCATCCTTAAGCACAATTGTACGAATGGCAATGCAAGTATCTAAATTATGCGAAAAACTAAAATAACCAATCGCCCCGGCATACAAGGATCGCCTCAAATTCTCCAATTCATCAATAATTTGCATCGCACGAATCTTTGGGCTTCCGGAAACTGTACCCGCGGGAAATGCTGCTTTTAGTACATCATAGATATCAAACCTTTTTTTGTCAAGTAC
>CAYHRM010000064.1:0-7357 GCA_964359035.1 uncultured Planctomycetales bacterium | reverse complement strand
TTTAAGCATCCTCAACTGGCCAAGCAACCTCTTTAAAACCGCTTGAGTTTTCTTCTCCTGAGCAGCCTCAGGATCCAACTCCTGGCGCTGGCGAATAAACACCCCTAAATTCTTTTTAATCTCCTGAGCATCTTTTCCTTTTTCAAATACCTCTTTTTTTAAATCGCGATAGTCATCTTCATCTAGCCCCTTATTATTCTTAGCCTGACGTAAAATATTTACCGATTCATAGCTGGGCAACTGAGCAGGCTGGACGGAGTCAGCATATTCATTTTTTAAATACTGCGGCTCCTCTTTCTCCAAAAAATAATACGACTTAAGCAGCTTCATCGCGGTTTGCTTACGGATACCAACCTCTCGGCTGGCATAAACATCAAAACTAACATATCCCCACTCCTTATACATCTTATCCTTCCAGACTGAATACAAGGCCCGCCCCAATTCAATCCAAGAACATTTAAAATTCTTCGCGCTATCTAAAATATGATAACGTAAAGAATGGATATCTAAATTTTCCATTTTTTCTTCAATATGCTTAAGTGATTTTGATTTAACCTGGTCCATTTATTTAAATTCCTTTAACTAGTTAAAAATAGCTTTTAATTCTTTGCCTACCCCTTTATACTGATCAATAATAGAAGTTACTTTATCAATGATTTGTTGCGGCGACTGATTTGATAAATTTTTAGCTGCCGCTTTTAAGATTATCTTTTGTAACTTTTCTTGATTTAAATCCGGTTTATCCAACAAAGTATCAATATCAAACTCTAAACGTAAATTGCCCTTAGAATCAGTAAAAATATCTAAAGCGTTTTTCATCAAATCCACGTTCAATAGCTGCTCTTGTGCATCCATATAAACCAGGTTGGAAAGATTAAACTTGGTACTAATCTGCAAAACATTGTTCTTGGCCTTAAAGATTGAAGTTAAGTCTAGCCTGGCTGAAGCAAGCTTCCGGCTAGAGATAAAATTACCGTAGTAAACAGAAAATTTAGTCACGTCCAAATCCTTAATCTCTAATTCCGCATCCAAGTCTTTAGCCAAATAATCCAGCCAACCGCTAAAAGCAATCTCGCCAAAAGGCTCCGCCTGCTGACTAAGCAACTGAGCGCTTAAAGTAAAATTTGTCGCCAACGAGGTAATCGGCAGAGCAACTTTAGCCACTTTTATATTTAACTTATTTACAATTACCTGAAAACCTTCAGCGGAAGCTTTCTTATCCGTAAATATTATTTTACCATCACGCAGATTTAAACTAGTGAGATAAATTACAGGGCTCTTACCTTTTTGATCCAAAAAAGGCAGATTTAATTTACCCTGCGCTGACTGTTGGAGATTAATCACCGGCTCGATAATATTTAAACCATGAATAACAATTTTCCCAAATAACAAAGCCACTAAATTAGGACAGAACGAAATTTTTTTAATGCTTGCCAGATCCCCGATCTCTAATTTTTCCAAAACGATCGTAAAGGGCAGATTTAAACTTATTTTACCCAAGCTAACTTTAAGCTTCAAATTCTGCTGAATCTGTTGCTCAACAAGCCTAGGAGCATACGAACCAATCGAAATATTAGCCACAAAAAAAATCACTAAAAAGACACCACAAATCCAAAATATAATTTTATACTTTTTTTTCATCAATTATTCCAATTGCAACGCCGCTTGGATTCTAAAACGAACAGTATCTCTAAGCAAAGCAAAATCACCCGCGCCATAACCCTCAGTAGCAATCGGCGCCAATACGATAACCTTTGCCGCAACTTTAGTTTTAAAAATCCAACTCCCCTTAGGAATAGCCGCGTGTGTATCCTTTAAACAGATCGGCAAAATGGGTTTTTTCTCTTTAATGGCAAATTTAAATGCCCCGTTTTGAAACTCCCCCATTTCATTACTACTGCTACGCGTGCCTTCCGGAAAAAACAACACCGACATATCTTTTTGCAACCAACCGCTAGCCTGATGATAAATCTCTTTAATACTCGAAAAATCACCTCGAATAAGCTTAATATGCTTAATCAAACTCAAACACCAACCAATAAAAGGAATCCTAAATAAACTCGCCTTAGCTACCCATTTAAACTGCATCCTGGTTTGATAAAGCGCCACGATATCCGCCATACTCTGATGATTAGCGATAATCACATAGGTCTTTTGATGGTCAATATGTTCAAGACCGCTCACCTTAAGGCTCCAATAAGGATTTAAAGCGATCAATAAATCTGACCACCAAAAACACTGTCGATGGGTAATCTTCTTTTTCTTATCGAACGGAAAAAGCAGAAGATTTAAAGTAAAAACCACCAGAAAAAGCAGAACGGTCAATAAAACACTACCAAACCAAATCCATATTGAAATAATCGTTTTCATACCCTTATTCTCTCTCTAACTCTAGTCCAAATACCGGTAATTGTCAATCCCTATTAGCGGATTACTGCGGAAGGGCAAATCTGGTTATAAGCGCAATAGGTGCAGGCCTTATATTCGGGTTTAGCCGGATATTCTTGCTGACGAATCCCCGTAGAAACCTCTAGAATATCTTCTTGGACATCCCCTAAGTCTTCTTCGCTAAGCTCATGCCTACCAATAATACCGGATTCCAGAAAATATAACTCTACCGCGATTGGTAAAACCCCAAAAATATACTGATAAGCCAAAGCATAAAGCGCCAGCTGCTTGCTTTCTTGAACCCGCTTATCCGCATCCTTCTGCGTTTTAATCGCGGAGGTCTTAAAATCCATAATCACCACCCCAAGCTGCTCCATATCGATACGATCAAACCTGCCGATAATCTTATTATTACCAATAACAAAAGAAAATTCCTTTTCGATAAATTTAGGAACCGAACTACGCTTTTCTTCATCCCGATAGAATCTAACTAAAGCCTCCCGGCCGATACGGAAACGTTCCTCTTGATGGTTAGCATCCAGGAATCCTTGTGGATCAAAATTAGCCTCAAAACAATCCAAAAGCTCATCCAAAGCAAACTTACTACCATCAAGCTTACGTAACAAATATTGACTTACTGCCTCATGCATAGCCCGGCCATAAATAACCGTATGATGCTCCATAATCGGCACGCGTAAGATATTCACATATTTATATTTTAAAGGACAGGTCAGGTAATCATCAATCTGATAGTAACTTAAAGTCACCAACTTATCTTGCGCAATTTTTCCCAAAACCTGCTTTGGTAACTCCTTAACCGGGGCAAAACGCTGGATACTCTCTAAACCTGAGCTCTTTTTCTTCTCCACTGCCAACGGCTGTTTACCTAAGGCCTCCAACACAAACTGACTTACCTTACGTAAACGCTTGCCACCATAATCATCAGCACTGGTAAGATATAATTCTTCTTTAGAACGCGTCATCCCCACATAAAAAAGACGGCGTTCCTCTTGTGTATGAAAATCTCCGGTAGGCAAAACCTCTTTAATCAAACAATCCGGCAACCCGATCTGCTGCGAACGCTTAGGAAGCGGAAATTTACCTTGTACCAGACTAACTAAAAACACCACCCTAAACTCCAACCCCTTAGCTTTGTGAATAGTGAGAATATTTACAGCATCCTGATCTAGGTCTGCCTCCACGGTTGGCGGATCATCTCCTGAATCAATCAACAGATTAAGATGTTTAATAAAACTAATCACCCGATCTTCTTTAGCCACCAACTCAAAATCCCGTACTTGATTAAAAAATTTAGCAATGTTCTGGATTTTAATTTCTTTTTCTAAAGTAGGATCAAAAGTTAAATATTTAAGATAGCCGGTATCGGTAAGAAAACTGTAAAGCAGCTTCCCGGTAGTCTCATCACGAGAAATTTGCAAAAATTTTTCAATCGCTAAAAGTATCTGTTTTATTTTCTCTTTGCTCTGCTCAGAAACATCTGCTAACTCGGGAATCTTTTCTAAATCATTAAACACCGCATAAAGCGTACGGTTCCTACGCCGAGAGTAATGATTACATAATGCCAGGTCCGCTAAATTTGCTTTATAAATTTCAGAGCTGACTAAATAATATAAACTTAGTGAATCCGAAGGATTAGCAATGACACGTAAAAAATTAATGCACAACTTAACTTCATCCCATGCATATAAACCCTGGTTACCGCTAAACTGCCAAGGAATATTCTGCATATTTAACGATTGCATAAAACTTTGGGCATCAGAATTCGAACGCACCAAAATGGCAAAATCTCTATACTTAAACTTACCTAAACTTACTTTCTCTTCTATAATCTTACTTACAGCATCCGCTTCCGCTGAATGAGTATCAAAATGCAAATGTTCAGGTTTCAAGCCAACCTTACTCAAACCAATCAGATGTTTATTAATTTTGGCTTTTATCTCAAAACGCTCCGGATTATTATTTTGTATTAACTGATAAGCGCTATCTAAAATTGGCTGAGTAGAGCGATAATTTTGAATCAAAGTAATTTTTTCCGCATTAGAATACTCTTGGTTAAAATTCACCAGATTACTGTAGGCAGCACCACGCCAGCGATAGATACACTGATCATCATCCCCCACGACAGTAATATTTTTTAAGCAACCGGCGAGAAGTTTCACCATTTGAAACTGCGCAAAATTAGTATCCTGAAATTCATCAACTAAAATATATTTAAATTGTTTCTGATAATGCCGCAGGACCAATGGATGCTGGCGCAAGAGCTCTAAACTTAAATAGAACTGATTCCCAAAATCTACCAAACTTTCTTTAGCCAAAAGCTCCTGATATTTAACATAAGCACCCGCCACCTCCAACTGTTGCACTGCCAGCTCTTCATTGGCCTGATCAAGTGGGCCAGCTTTAACCTGAATTAAAAAATCCTGAGCGTATTTTAAATAATCAGCAGCGGAGATATCTTCATCTTTTGCCCGGCTAAAAAATGAAATCAGCGCCTCAATAAAACGAGTAGGTTCTGCCAGGGGCCGATAATAATTAAGTGTAAATTCAAAAAGGTGTTCGCGGAAAAATACCGCCGCTTCCGGTCCGGCCAACACCTTAAAATCCGGATTAAGCCCGGCAACCAAAGCATTCTCACGCAAAACACGATCACCGAAAGCATGAAAGGTAAAAATCCATATATCGGTATACCCGTAAGGCATAAGGATATCCACCCGCTCTTGCATTTCTTTAGCCGCTTTATCAGTAAAGGTCAACGCTAGAATTTCATCGGTCTTAGCCAGCCCCTGATTAATCAACCAACCAATGCGCTGGGTAATCATACGCGTCTTGCCTGTACCCGCGCCAGCAATGATCATCAACGGCCCATCTTGATGTGTAACCGCCTGTATCTGCTCTTTATTTAACCCCGCCAATATTTTATCCATAATATTTAATTATATTAAATTTAGTCTTTATTAATAACCTGAATCATTTCACAGAGCCGGCCATAATCACGTAAATTAAAATTCATGATTAACCGGGGTAAATTAAGAAATTCTTTTTCTTGGATTTCTTTAAGCGTAGGAGGCGAAACCCTAATTTCTCCGCTAGTTAAAATACCTTTAAATTTCTTATTTATAAATTTCAACGTTTTTTCAGAGATCTCTCGATTTAACCTTATTACCGCCAAACCTGAAACATATCTTATTGAATGATACACTCGATAAAAGTCTTCTATGTATTTAACTGCCGCATCAACAGTTTTCACCATATGCACCAGGCTCAGATCCTCTTTTTTAATAAACCCTTTTTTAACTAATTGGCTCTTAACAAAATGCAACCAACTGCTCCAATAAGTTGAACCTTTCGGCTCCATTAAAACTATCGGCCGCGGCCGAGATTTACCGGTTTGCACTAAAGTAATCATTTCAAACCCTTCATCCAGGGTGCCGAAACCACCTGGGAAAAGAGCAGTGGCGTCGGTCTCTTTGACAAAAACCAATTTCCGGGTAAAAAAATATTTAAAATTAATTATTTTATCTTTTTCATCAATGTAAGGATTCGGCTTCTGTTCAAAAGGCAGGCGAATATTTAAAGCAAACTCTTTCCCGGAGTCCGCCCCCTTATTACCCGCTTCCATTACTCCCGGGCCACCACCAGTTACAATCATATAATTTTTTGCCGTTAATTTCCGAGAGAACTCTTCAGCCATCTTATATTCAGTAGAATTATTTTTTGAGCGAGCTGACCCAAAAATAATTACCTTCTTTATTGCCCGATAAGGAGAAAATACTTTAAAAGAATAACGTAGTTCTTTAAGTGTATTATTCACCAGCTTAAGGTCTCCTCGATCAATAGACTCCTTGCCCAGCTTAACAGTTGTCGTCAATATCTCAGCTAATAAATACTTAGTATCCGTAGAGCCAATTTTTTTGACCAGTTCGCTAATTAAGTTGTCCATAACCGGATCACCAACTTCATAATCTTTTAAAAATTTTTCCATCATTTAAAACCCTCAAATTTCAATAGTTGAAAAGATCCTTTAATATGTACTGTTTAGCTGCGGCCTTATTCAAAGCATTAAGCAGGCGATATTGAATTTTTAAATTTAAACGCCTACCCTTGCCCGCGCGACTGACCATTTTATGGGTTAACTGTTGGGTAGAATTACTGACCAAATCATTCGGCTTAAAACCATGTTGAGCCATGATTTTAGCAATTGGCTGTTCCCCTAGGTCAAGTTTAATCTCATTATTCATAATAACAAATATACCCTACCTAATGCCCGACAATTTTCTCTTTTAAGCTCCTCATCGCCAAAAACGATAGGCTAAAGAGTAAATAAATAAAATAAGCCAAAATTAAAAGATATTCATTCTCACAAAGTACTTCATCCAAGGCTCTTCTTTTATACTTAACGCTCATATATTCTATCTTGACAATGCTAAAATTTCAAGTATACTTAAGAAACTTAAATAATAAATCTAAAGGAGTATTAAAAATGCTTAGAAAATGCGTAATCTGTAAAAAAGGTGCACTACAAGGAAAAGTATTAGCCAGAAAAGGCCAATACAAATCTAAAGGCGGAACTGGTTCTAAAATTGCCCGCTGGTCTAAACGTAAATTTTTCCCAAATCTACAAAAAGTAAATATTCTCGTTGATGGAACATCGCATCGGGTATTTATCTGCACCAAATGCATCAAAAAAGGCGATTTCAAAAAAGCCACACCGAGAAAACCTCGGGCAACTACTTAAAAAACATATCCTTGGCCTCCAGAATCATTGATTCCTCCTGGCGCCAGCTATCTATTTTAGGGATATAAACTAAATCAAATGAATCTGCCTGCAATAAACTCTCTCTTAAATTACTCATCCCAAAAGCAATAACTTGAACGGTAACTGCGCCATCCGTGGCCCAAAATTTCAAAGTCCCACGGTTTAAAAGCTGCACCGGGCCCTTAAGCTTTA
>CAYHRM010000063.1:0-7391 GCA_964359035.1 uncultured Planctomycetales bacterium | reverse complement strand
TACTAAATTAACTGAATACTGTTTCCAGCCATCCGTTAACTCAATCGGACCCATCTCAACCACCAGAGAATCAGGATAGGTTCCCTTGATACCGCCGACCATGACCTTTTGAATTATCTCCCCACCCTTGGCGCCGCGCGCCCAAAAGGTAAGTTTGGTCATACCCGTTAAATCGAACCCTCCCTTTTTATTTCCCCAGTTATTGGCCGGATTCTGCCAATAAACTCCTGCCCAACCTTGAGTCTGTGATTTTTTGGCGCTATAAACAAACTGAATGCTAGTTGTTCCGCCATGCGGATTTTCCGCTGACTGATCATTCATTTTGATATCACCATAATCACCCATCCAACCAGAAGGAATATAATGATTATCTTTGGCATTCTTATCCGAGAAAATCACAAATTCCTTAGGGCCTGCGGCCCTATCTTCAGCTACGGCCATCGCCGGAACTAAAAGAGTCAAAGCCAATGCTGCCACCAGTAACTTTTTCATACCTTCCTCCTTTTTACTGCCACTTTTTCTGATACATGTAATAAACTTTACGCAATTGCCTTAAAAACGGGCTCTGTTTTCCATCCCCTTGGCCAACAACCCCCAGCCATTCTTCATGCATATATCCATCAGGAAACGGGCCCGCCCATAAACCTTTAGTATCATGAATTGCTGGTTCATAAGCCTTCCACCATTCATCCAGCCATTCAAAAACTACCCCACCCAAAGCATTACCCGCTAAACCATTAAAAGCCATATTATTTTCCATATCTTCCCAAGAACCTAAATGATATTGCGCTTGCATCTGCTCGGCTTCATCCGCACTTTTACCTTCGGCATAAGACGGGCAGCCAAATTCTGTAATAAAAGCCGGCTTATCCGTCTGCTCTTTAACCTGTCTCCAAAAAGTCCCAAACCCATAATCGCCTCGATAAGCATTAGTGCCAAAAATATCTATATCCGCAGAGTTCTTGCCAAATTTATCCAAAAATAAAATGTCTCCGCTACAGATCGCTACCGGATGCTGTGGGTCTATCGCTTTAATTATTTTAGCTACTTCATTAGCAAATTTAAAATAAGCCTCAGGCTGCTCATTGGCATTACAAGCATAACCATAAACATTCTCATTGCCCAAAAGCCAAAATAGAATATACGGTTCATCTTTAAATTCGTTAACCATCTTAGTAACCGAAGCGATCATATTCTTTTTATGCTCTTCATTATTATAATCCGTACCGGGATTCCAAGCAGCGCCTGAGCCAATCGCGTATTTGCCTAAAAAATCCCCCATAATTACACGTATCCCATAAGTATCATACATATCGCGCATTAACTCTTTATTTACCTTTAAAGGATGGTGATACAAGCGAATGGTATTAACCCCCATATCCTGCATTAATTTAAAATCACCAACATCAGATTCATCGGCATCTTGAATATTATTTTTATTTTTATCCACAAAGGCATCAAATGGGCCATCAATCTTTCCATTTTTATTAAGATCCTCTTCCATCCAATTGCCCAGAGTCCCGTCATCCGGTGATTGCCCAACTTTAGTCGGAGCATAAGTAATTCCTTTAATAGTATACGGATTATCATTCACTAACAACTGCCAATCATTATTTTCATATTGCACTAAACGCACCTTGCCATGGCCAACCTCTTTTTTAATCCCTAAAGAAGTAGCGGAAAGTTTGACCTTAGCTATTTCCTGAGTTAAATCAATTTTCACAAACTTCCCAGGATTAGAGATCGCAATATCATTAACAATTTCATTATCAAAACCATTAATAATATCTACCTGTGCCCCCTCAAGTTTATAACCTAACTGCGGATTACGCCTTAAGAGAAAATTTATTTTAGCAATCGCGGCCTGCCCCACATACCAAGGCGTATGCCAATAAGTCCAGCCATAACTACCGGAAAAATGAACTAAAATAGAATAATAACATTTAATCGCTTGAGTAGTTAGGCCAGCTCGCTCAAGAATTAAACCGGTACAAAATAATTTTACTCCTTGCGGCTCGCTCGAAGTTGTCCATTTAACAAAGGCCGCCTCTAAGTCGGGTGAATAAAGAAAATCCCAGGCATCACCTTCTAAGCGTTTATCTTTAATCACCTGTTTAAA
The DNA here is from genome assembly GCA_964359035.1 of uncultured Planctomycetales bacterium. Taxonomy (GTDB): domain Bacteria; phylum Omnitrophota; class Gorgyraeia; order Gygaellales; family Profunditerraquicolaceae; genus UBA6249. Next base: position 5,272 of record CAYHRM010000063.1, on the reverse strand, counting down.
AATCGGATTCTTTCTGACCGCGCTATTATTCGGATAAACACCTTCTCCAACTGCCGCCATCAGCCCTTCTTGGTCAGTAATTATATACTGGTAATCCTTGGTTCCGACATTTTTAAATTCACCGTATTTTTCATAGTTAACAAAATCTTCTGTGCCCGGATCCAATAAAACTAATTTTGTCGATAACTGGCTGACCTTTTTTTTCTGCTCAACTTCAATTGAACCGGTTTCAATTTTTTTAATACTCTGCTCAGCAGCTAGCCTTAACGACCAGAACCATCCCCGTGGATCCCAGGCCTGGCCATAAGAATATTTATTCATAATTATTTTAAAAATCTTCTTCGCCTGGTCATTTTTCTGCTGACGCATCAGGCTTTCGGCCTGAATAAAATAACAAGTAGCCACATCATTTAAAGCCTGCACGGCTTCAATCTCTTTTTTATTTTTTGGCAATACAGTTAAACTCGCCTGCTCTTTTTCTGCCTGCTCTTTGTATAGATCAATACACTCCTGAGTATACTTATTTGTCGCCTCAATATCTCTTTTACCGTGAGCAATCCAAGACTTAGTGGTCAGTTCTCCGGAAGAAGGTTTAGCACTAGCCGGAACAGACTCTGCCGCCAGCAGATTAACGCACTGGCTCGCTAACCCTAATATAAAAATTAATTTTATTAATTTAAATTTCATCTTATCCGACTACCGCTCCCTGTGTAACACCTTTAATAATATACTTCTGCATTAATAAATAAACTAAAATGATCGGTAAAGCCGTAATAGTTAAACCGGCCATTAATAACGGATAATTCGTAACAAACTCTCCCTGGAAAGACTGTAAGGCCACCTGCAACGGCATGAACGAACGATTATCAAAGATAATTAAGGCTAGGATATATTCATTCCATACTGCCAAGGCATTAAAAACAATTACTACCGCTAATACCGGCTTGGCCAACGGCAGGGCCACATGCCACCAAATGCCAATTTTCGAACAGCCATCGATACGCGCGGCGTCCTCTAATTCTTTAGGCATTTTGTCAAAAAATGTCTTAAGTAAAAATATACTCGTAGAGAGCCCGACATTAATCATACATAGAATATAGCCAATCGGAGTATTGCGTAAATGTAATTTATTCAATAAAACATAGAGGGCAACAAAACTTCCCGGAATAGGAATCATCATCGCCGCCATAAACATAATGAACAAAAATTTGCTCCCCACAAAACGCAAACGGCTAAAAGCATAAGCCGCCATAGAAGAAATAATCACTATACCAAAGACTACCGATACAGTATAAATAATACTATTAAAAAAGTTACGGCCAAACCCTCCCTCTTTCCAGGCTAAAACATAATTCTCCAGGCGAAACTGATGCGGAATTAAAGAAATATCCTTAAAAATCATATCCTGAGTTTTAAGGCTGGAAGAAACCATCCAGAGTAGCGGATACAAACAAGTAATCGCCACGCTAATCAGAAAAATATGGATCAAAGTGTTTACAACAACTTTTTTAGTTTTATAATAAATCACGTTTTTCACTTAAAGTTACTGTCCTTTCTTAGAAAAACGATACTGAATAAAAGAGATGGCAATCAGCACCATGCCAAAAGTAATTCCTTGCGCGCAGGCATAACCAAACCGCGATGAACCGCGCATAGAAGCCAGGATTCTTAAAACCGGCACCGAGGTATGCCCAGCAAATTCCCCTCCCACCAAACTAACAATTAATACAAACACCTGCATCGTACCCAATACAGTAAGAATGGCCACCAACACCATCACCGGAATCATTAAAGGCAAAGTTATTTTTCTAAATGACTGCCAGGCGCTGGCTCCATCAACCCGGGCTGCCTCATAAAGTTCGCGCGGAATCGTCTGCAAGCCGGCTAATAAAATCAGAAACCCCCAACCAAAACCCTTCCAGCAATGCACAATCGCCACAGTAGTAAGCGCAGTTTTTGGATCACTCAACCAATTATGCGCCCAATTAGAAAGCCCCATCCCAATCAATGTACGATTAATAACATTCGCCCCGTCAATATCATTAATAATAAAACGCCAGGCCATCCCCACCACGACTTCTGATAAAACCGGGGGGATGAAAAAAATTACCCGGTAAAAATTCTTCATTTTAATTTCACGGTCACAGGCCCAAGCCAGCATAAAAGCTAAAATATTCTGAAAAGTAAGCGCAATTAAAGTAATATAACTGGCATTCCACATCGAACGCCACCAATTAATATCGTGCAGAAAAATTTCCTTAAAATTCCCTAATCCCACAAATACTTTAGTAAAAGAAATTCCGTCCCACTCAAAAAGGCCCAACTGAAAAACCCAAACAAAGGGAATAACATAAAATATTGAAAATATCGCTACTGCCGGCAAAATAAAAACGTAGTTTTCTAAGGTATCTTTAATTTTCATTTACTTAATTATCATAAACTAGTAGTGAGGGTTTAAACCCCCACTACTACTGTTAATAACTTAATTTGCTCTTTTCTTGGCTAATTCTCTTTCTTTAATCTTTTGCACTTCAACCGCTACCTGCTCCGGAGTTTTCTCTCCAATAATAATGGACTGAATACCCCGGTCAAAAGCCTCAATGACCAAAGAAAACTCAGAAACCCCCCAGACATTCGGATGCGTAGCAGAATCCATACCGCGCGCAAATTGAGCAAGAATCTCCGGAATCTTAGATAAACTGTTTTTATTCGCCGGTAGATTATTCGTCGCGGCAGATAAATACGCCTGCTGATCCTGATCCGTCAACCAAGATAAAAATTTTACGGCCGCTTCTTTATTTTTAGAACGAGCATTAACCATAAAAGAAGAACCGGCTCCTCCCCAAATCGCCATGGGAAACTTATCCGAAGCTTCCGGAGGAAGTATCGCCCCATATTCTAAATTAGCATTCATTCCTTTATAAACATTCACACACCACGAACCATTAAAAGTAAATACCGCCTTCTCATTGGCAAACAACTGCTCGGCAGATTTATTGATCATCGTCACCAAGCCCTGGGCCAGGATACCAGAATCCTTCATCTGTTTAAAGATGGTAAATACTTTAATCCAATCTGGATCAGTATAAGGAACTTCACCTTTTATCGTCGCCAACACTTTATCTTTTCCCATAATATTAAAAGCATAGTTATTGGCCAAACAATCAATCATCCAAACCTCACCCCATCCGGAAACTAAACCTTGCATTCCGGCGGCCTGAATTTTAGCCCCCAGATCTAAAAACTCCTGAAGAGTTTTAGGCGGCCGATTCGGATTTAGGCCCAACTGCGTAAAAAGTTTTTTATTATAAACCATTTGAATGGTCATGATATCTATAGGCACGCCGAAGATACCCGGATTTATTCCGTAACTATTTTGAGCCACGAATTCATTTACCGCTAGCGCCTTGGGGAAAAAACTATTCTTCCAACTATTATTATTGGCTTCCATATAAGAGGTAATGTCCATAATGTGGCCAGCCCTAACAAAAGAAGCAAAATCTCTTTTCTCTCCTAAAATACCAAAAATATCCGGAAGATTTATACCTTGCGCCGCAGCGCGAATCTTTTGTGAATACGCATCGGAAGGAGCATAAAGTTCAAAATTCACTTTTACTCCGGTTAAAGTTTCGTATTTTTTTGCTAGCTCTTGAAAGGCTGGATCACGATCAGTCATCCAGTGCCAGATACTAATGGTGGGCTTTGAATCTATTTTTTGTTCGGAACAACCAAATACTGAAAATAATACAAAAAAACTGACCAGCGCGTTCTTAAACAACATCCTATACTCCTTCCGTTTGTCGTGGGGGATCTTTACCCCTAGGAATAGACTATAAAAAGACGTGATGTTAAAAGTTACCACATTTTAGCCAACAGGTCAAGTTTTTTATTGCCTTTTCAAGCACGTAATAATCGGGAAATGCTCATCAGATCCGCCCCCTCTAATTCAATACCTGAGCGGAATCCCCCCTTACTTGCTAATCTTGTCCAGACAACCTGTCCCCGAGTATATAACGGGTCAGTACTATTGGGAACATCCAACCAAATCTCCAGATTAGCCTGAGATTCCAATTCCTGGCTGGTTGATATCCCTAGGCCTTTTGCGCTCACATCAAAAGTCTGCCCTACCCCTTCTTTTCCATCTAGCCCCATAAAACGAGCAGAAAACTTTTTACCAAATCTCTCGAAAATCCGATGATCATTCATATCCTCACCCCCTTTCTCAACTTCAATCTTTGGAATTCCAGTCCAGCATTTTTGTTTTAAATCATTAGGATAAAACACACTGATAAATTTAAATATTTTTTCCTTATCTGCATCTTTTATTTTACTAAAATATACTCCGTAATGATTTGAGCCATTAATTACTTTATGCCAAGCAACCCAGATTTCAGCGTCGATTGTATAATTTTCAGAGAGCTTTAAAGTTATCCTAAGCGCGGTATCCAAAGGTAGTTTTGTGTTTAAAGTAATCCTTGCCCCCTTGTAGCTAATGTCCTTAACCTGACAAAAAGCATCTCCAGCGGCTTGCTCTGTCCTAAGCACTCCTTGACGATTTATTTCCCATCTAGGCAATTTTCTATGCTCTTCCATCTATGCTCCCCACCATTGCTTGACTAACAAATCAGGATAATTTTTCTTAACATATTCACCCAACCGACTTTTCACAGAATCATCAATCTGGTTAAAGGAAAGGCCGTAAATATTTTTTTCATAACTCTGATCACGCCAAGCGACATGCGCGTTAACATCAAATTCAAAATCTGCGCCAAAGGCTAATTTAAAATTTGAGAAAACATCACTAAATAAATTCCGCTTCAGGGAAAGACAAATACCTCCGGGGCTGATATCTTCTACAACACAGGGAATAGATTTAACTCCATTTTCAACCGTTAATTCTGCCTGCTGATTAATCTGCCATCTTGGCATTATCCTGCGTTCATCCATCTTTTCCCCCTTGCCTGTCACAGGCAGGCTCGCCCTAACCTACTGAGCCAGGTTAACTTACGTGTATATTATCTACTATTTATCAAATAAATCAAGAAAAAAATAATTTTTCCCCCAAGTATTTTCCTCCTAAACCCATTGCCGTACAACAAGTTATATTAGCACCACTATTCATAATTAATAATATTTACGCTGCACTTAATTATCATAAATTACTCATTTCACCCAAACCATGCCATTAACGCCGTATCTCTCTGTAGAGATTTGGATTTCTTTTTTAGGGTTATCTATCGGGACAATATAAATACACAACCCCGCCCCGCCT
>CAYHRM010000062.1:0-7449 GCA_964359035.1 uncultured Planctomycetales bacterium | reverse complement strand
TAGTTTGGGGCTTATTCCGTTAGCAAAAAGAATTGATTAGCGAGAGTGTAATTAAATAAAAGAGGTATTAAAGCATGCCAAAGAGAGATGGTTTTACTTTAATTGAAGTATTAGTGACCCTGGTGATTATCTCAACTTTGGTGGCTTTAACCTGGCCTAATTATGTAGCGATTAAAGAAAAGTCATTGAATCGGGAAGCTAAGGCTAGTTTGGCGCTTATTCGTGCCGCAGAGAAGATTTATAAGATGGAGCAAGGATTTTATTACCCGAATTCGGCTACTGAAAATGATGTTTCCCAGATTAATAGTTTTTTAAAATTAAGCTTACCAGCAAGTGCTTCAGTTAATTGGGCAGTTAATTTAAATAGTGCGGGTTCTGCTACTGCTACGCGTAATGGTTCTGACGGAAGAGTATGGTCAATTAATTTTCCAGGAGAAGTGGATCCCACTTGTTCTGGTGGTGCAGCCTGCCCGTAAATATGTGTAAAAAAAAAGGTTTTACTCTGGTTGAGATTTTAGTGGCCTCGGTGCTTTTTTTTCTGGTAATTTTGGGGCTAGCCAGTGTTTTTGTTTCGGCTAAGAGGCTTACTCTTCATGCCCGTGAACGTATGGTGAGTGCTGAAATTGGCAGGTTTTTTGTTGACTCGCTACAGTCGGAAGTTAAGCAAGATGGTTGGAATAATAGTATATTTGTATTAGGTAAAGCTCCTGAGACACAAACAATTAATAACACAGTTTATACGGCTACCTATGCGATTAGCGATGTCGCGGGTACTGATTTACACCGGGTAATTACTACAATTTCCTTTGCTGAGCCAGCCCTTTAAAATCTTAAAGAATATGAAAATGGAGTTTAGGTGGGTTAAATTTTGGAGATTAATCGGTTTTAAAAGGATTAGATCATTTACCTTAATTGAATTAATGATCAGTATTATGATTACTGGAATGCTGATTGTGTGTTTTTATGCTTTTGAATCTTTTAGTAATACTCAGGTGATTGATTCGGATAGAAGAGCCAAAGTGCAGAATAACCTGGCTTATTGCCTGGAGCATATGAGTAAGTACGTGCAGCAGGCAACTGGAGATATAAATAATCCACCCATAGTATTGTGGCCAAATCTGATTAATCTGCAGGGATTTGAGCTAAAATTTGATTGTTTGAAGACCCCATCAAATCTCGACGATGATATTAGGGTTCGATATCGCCTGAATAATGCCAATGAGCTTATAGTTAGTCTGCCTGATGGCTCCGTTGGTTGTATTTTACCTGTTCCTGTTGATGGAGAAATTCTAAGTGATAGAATTGTGGCTGGTTGTGATAATAGTATTATGCCGGCTAATCCTAGCGAGGGTTTTTATGTTAATCTGGATCCACAGGGCAATCTTTTGAATATTGGTTTGGTTGGCCGTTATGATCCCACGATACCGGTTATGGGGGCAGGAAAAATAAATCCTCAAGTCGAGATGAAAACCAAGGTTCTCTGCAATAGTGTTTCTACTAATTAAGCCAAATTTTTATTAATACTTAAATTTATGAATTATTTTTTTCTTTTTACTTGAAAAATTAAGGGGCTGTAGCTCAGCTGGGAGAGCGCTTCGTTCGCATCGAAGAGGTCAGGAGTTCGATCCTCCTCAGCTCCACTTTAAATTTTCCGACAAGGAAAATTTAAAGTGCACAGAGTTGGCGTTAAACGGCACGACAAGTGCCGTAGCCAACGAAGTGCCATTCAGAAATTCCGACAAGGGAAATTCAAAGTGCACTGATGTTAGCGTTAAACGGCACGACAAGTGCCGTAGCTAACAGAAGTGCCATTCAGAGTTTTAAAAATCAAGTAGTTAGCAAGCAAAAATTATCCTGTCATGCTTTATAAAATAATCCTTTTAGTTTATATTTTTTTATTTTCTTCTTGTCAGTATTGTTTTGCTTCGGTAAAGCAGTCTGAATTTTCCGGGCAGTTTTATCCTGGCACAAAAGAAGAGTTATCGGCAATGGTCGATAATTTTTTAATAAAAGCTGATCCTAGTTTGTCGTTGGATGATATTCTTATGCTGATTACTCCGCATGCAGGCTTTGGTTATTCCGGGCAAACTGCGGCGTTTGGTTATAAACTGATTAAGAATAAGTCCTATAAAACAGTAATTATTTTAGGCACTAGCCACAATAAGCTTTTTAGTGGTGCTGCCGTTTATGCCCAGGGGAGTTTTGCCACGAGCCTGGGAGAAATTCAGATTGATGAAGAGTTTATTAAAAGAATTATTGGAAAAAATTCAGAAATTTTCGCAGATGAAACTATTTTTGCTAATGAGCATTCCGTAGAAGTTCAGCTACCTTTCTTACAAAGAACCTTAATTGATTTTAAAATTGTTCCGGTAATTGTTGGTGATTGTTCGCTAGAAAGTTGTGAGAAAATAGCTCAGTTGTTTAGGGAAGCTATTGGCCAACGTAAGGATGTTTTAGTAATCGTGGCGACAGATCTGTATCATGGATTTGATTTTCAAGAAGCACAAAAGATAGATGAATTTACTTTAAGTTTAATTAAAAAATTAGATTGCCGGGCCTTGTATTATGCCCTACGTGAACAGCAAGCGCAGGCTTGTGCAGGATTTGCGACCGTTGTGGGATTAAAAATGGCTAAAGATATTGGATGTCAAAAAGCAGATTTATTAAAATCTACCAATTCCGCAATGGTTACAGGAAAGCTGAATCAAAACGAATGGACCGTAGGATATGCTAGTTGTGCTATCAAATATCCGAAAGGAGTAGCGATGTTAAATAACCAACAAAAAGAAAAGCTTTTAGTAATTGCTCGAGAATCAATTCAAACTTATTTACAAACCACAAAAAAATTACAGGTTAATGAAACTGATCTGGTATTAAATCAGAAAATGGGAGCTTTTGTTACCCTTAATTTGCATAAGCAATTAAGAGGCTGTATTGGTAATTTAGTGGGTAGTCAGCCGATTTATTTAACTATCCGGGATATGGCTGTCGCTTCGGCAGTGGATGATCCACGCTTTGCTGCGCTTAGCTTAGCTGAGCTTAAGGGCGTAGAAATTGAGATTTCGGTTTTATCGCCATTGGAAAGGGTGTTTTCGGCGGATAATATTGAATTAGGTAAACACGGGGTATTGGTGCGACTTGGTGGCCGCAGTGGGGTATTTCTCCCCCAAGTGGCTACAGAAACCGGCTGGAGTAAGGAAGAATTTTTAAATAATCTTTGTGCTCAAAAGGCGGGTATTGCTGCTAGTGCCTGGAAAAATAAGGATACTGAGCTTTATATTTTTACTGCCGATGTTTTCGCTGAAAAAGGAGCAAAAAAACCGTGAACCGTTTCTTTATTGATAAAATTAATTTAGCGGATAAAGTTATTATTCTAAATGATCTTGCTCAGCTGCATCATTTAAGGGATGTCTTGAGACTTAAGCCTAAGGAAAAAGTCGGTATTTTTGATCAATTAGGCAATGAATATTTGGCGATAGTTTTAGAGATTAGCACAAATTCTGCAAGGTTAGAAATAAAAGAAAAAAGGCCTTCTAATGAATTAAGTATACAGATAACTGTGGCCTGCGCTATTCCTAAAAATGTAAAAATGGATGAAATCATCGATAAGCTTACACAGTTAGGGGTAACTTGTATAATTCCGCTTTTGACAGAACGGGTAATTGTTAAATTAGATAAACAGAAAAAATTACAGCGCTTGCAGCGTTGGGAAAAGATTGTACTGAGTGCGGTTAAGCAAAGTCAGCGTAGTAAATTTGTCCAGATTAAACCGATTACTGATTTTAAAGATATATTGATTAACTTGCAGGATTTTGATCTAAAAATAATTCCTACCTTAGAAAACGAAAGTAAAACTTTAAAAAATATTCTTAGCCAGTCTGGTCAACAGTTTAAAAAAATTATGATACTTATTGGTCCGGAAGGTGATTTTACCCCTCAGGAGATTAGCCTGGCCAAGGAAGCTGGCTTTTTGCCGGTTAGCCTTGGTAAGCAGGTTTTACGTGTGGATACCGCGGCGGTTGCCGTAGTTAGTTTTCTTAAACTTAATGCAGAAGATTAATCGGTCAATCAACCCTTCGACTTTGCCTAGGGTTAATGGTGAGCATAGTCGAACGATTAAATTTTTTACCCTCGGTTGTAAAGCTAATCAGTATGATACGCAGAGTATCCGCGAACGATTCTTAAATAAAGGTTTTCAGGAGATTCAAACAGCTAGGCAGCCGGACTATTTTTTGGTCAATACCTGTACGGTTACCTCTGGAGCTGACCAGAAATCCCGCAATATTATTCGCCGCTGTATTCAGGCCGCCCCTCGGGCGCAAGTGATCGTGACCGGATGCTTAGCAGAAAAAGATTCTAGCCAGTTAAAAAAAATTAAAGGTATTGGTTTGATTATAAAAAAATCTTTTTTTCCTGAAGGGGTAAGCAGCTTTAATCAGCATACGCGAGCTTTCTTAAAGATTCAGGATGGATGTAGTAATTTTTGTACTTATTGTAAAGTAGCTTTAGTTCGCGGTAAAGAGCGTAGTAAAAAATTAAAACAGATTCTTTTGGAGGCTGAACAACTGGTTGCCTGCGGGTATAAGGAAATCGTTTTGACTGGTATTTGTCTAGGTGCTTACGGTAGAAATTCTAAAGCTAAAGAAAGCTTGGTGGATGTGATTAGTTGTTTAGAGAAAATTAAGGGTTTATCGCGCATAAGGATAAGTTCAATTGAGGCGCTTGATGTGACCGCGGGATTAATTAAATCTTTGCAGCAGAGTAAAAAGTTTTGTCGGCACTTGCATATCCCTATGCAAAGCGGTGATGATCATATCTTAAAGTTGATGAACCGTAAATATAGCAGCAAGAAATATGAAAATTTGATTGCTAGATTAAAGGCGCATATTCCGGGAATTTCTATTACCACTGACTGTTTAATTGGTTTTCCCGGTGAAACTGAAAGATGTTTTCAGAACACGGTTGATTTAGTAAGCAAAATTGTGCCGTTAAAAGTGCATATTTTTCCTTATTCCAGCCGACCGGGAACTAAAGCTGAGAATTTTGGTGATTTAGTAAACCCAAAAGTAATTCGTTTACGTTGTGATAAATTAGCTAGGGTGAGCCAGGAATGTGGCAAGAAATTTATGCAAAATTTTATTGATCAGAAGGTTGATGTTTTAATTGAGGTTAAAAGCAAGGCTAGTTCTGATCAGCTGGAAGGTTTAACCGATAATTATCTAAAAGTTAAATTACCGTTTAGGCCTAATCTAGCGAATAGGATCGTGCCAGCCAGGCTTAAAAGTATTAGTCAGGATAGTTTTGTTGGAGAGTTTGTTGATAATTTAGCAGTAGGGGAGGTTTAAATCTCTCCTACAATTGCGGATAATTATCTTATTGTGGAATATGTTGACAATCCTTAGTTTAGCGCTATATTTAAAATAATATGAAAATATGCATTTATTACCATCATACAGATTGCGGGGGAGTGGTTTATTACGCTAATTATCTTAATTTTTTAGAGGAAGCGCGCACAGAGTATTTTGCGCAAAAAAATGCCTCAATTAAGCAGTTGGCTGATTCTGGGACCATGTTTGTAGTGGCTCATCAGGAAGTAGATTATAAATTTCCGGCGGTATATGCGGATGAGCTGGATATTCAGACCCAAGTTGGAGAGGTGACTGGAGTGCGTATTGAATTTTTACATGAAATTTATAATCAGAATAAGCGGTTAATTGTTAAAGCCAGAACCATCCTGGTTTGTGTTGATAAGTCTTTGAAGCCGCAAGCTATTTCCGAAGATTTACGTAAAAAAATATCTTAATTTCTAATTCTAATTTTAAGGAGAACAGATGGATGATTTTCTAAAATTTTTAAAAATTAGACGCAGCATAAGAGTATTTGGTCATGAAAGTATAACTAAAAGTCAGCTGGAAAAGATCGTCGATGCGGCTAGGTTTGCTCCTACGGCTAGGAATCTGCAACCCTGGGAATTTGTGGTAATTACGGACAAAGGTAAATTAAGCCAGTTAGCTAAAGTAACGGACAATGGTAAGTTTATGGCTCAGGCCGCTGCCTGTATTGCGGTTTATTCTATTCAGACAAAATATTTCCTGGAGGATGGTTCTGCGGCAACTTGTAATATACTTTTAGCGGCGACAGCTTTGGGGATTGGTTCTTGTTGGATCGCTGGAGATAAGAAACCATATTGTCCAGAGGTGGATGTTTTATTAAATGCCCCAGCGAATATGAGATTAATTAGCTTGATTGCTTTGGGCTACCCGCAAGAAAAAGATTGCTTTAAGCCCTCAGATAAACGGCTTCTTAAAGAGTTGTTGCACTGGGAGAAATTTTAATGTCAAATCCGGGTTTTGTCTTTAAGAGTCAGTCAGGATGTCTATTGCCAATACTGATAATTTTTAATTTTTTCTTTGGTAAGCTTATCTTTGGCTCAACGCGTTTGTGGTTAGGGATTGAAGGGATATTAATTTTAATATTTATGATTAATATCAATATTATGGCGCGGAAGATTAGTCGTAATTTAAGGGACTTAGGTCAGGGTTTTTCTACTGATACCAAAAGTTATAGTTCAAAAGGAAAGGTAATTGATATTCAGGGCCAGGTAATTCAAGATGAAAAGAAGCTAGAATAATTATTATGCCAATTAAATTCTCACTAGTTGTTCCCACTTATAATGAAGCAGAGAATCTCCTGAAGTTATATGAAAAAATAATCCCTTGCTTAGATAGCTTGCCTTTTGATTCCGAAATTATTGTTGTGGATGATAATAGCCCTGATCGAACCTGGAAGGTTGCCGAAGATTTAGCCGGGCAAGACAAAAGAATAAAAGTAATTCGTCGAATAAAACAAAGAGGTTTAGCTAGCGCAGTTGTCAGCGGCTGGGCTGTTGCTCAAGGTGAAATTCTGGGAGTTATTGATGCAGACCTACAGCATTCTCCGGAAGTGTTGGCGGAAATGATTACAAGAATTATTACTAACCAAGAAGCTGATATAATAGTTGCCAGCAGATATGTGCGGGTGGGAGGATTTTTAAATTTAAGTTTTGGGCAGATATTTAGATCGCGTTTGGCAAATTTTCTTGCGGGAATTTTAATTCCAAAAGTATATAAGTTAGTTAAAGATCCATTGTCTGGGTATTTTATAATGCGCAAAAAAGTTATAGCTAATGTAGAGCTTAGGCCTATTGGTTATAAAATCCTGCTTGAGGTTTTGGTAAAGTGTAGATATAAAGATGTTATTGAGGTGCCCTATCTTTTTTTAAAGAGAGAAAAGGGTAGTAGCAAAGCCAGTTGGAAACAATATTTAGTTTCGCTTATTCATTTTCTTAAATTAAGATGAAAATTATATCAATACAAGAAGCATATAAGATGAAATTCGACCGACAGAAGTCTATTAATGGCCTTGAATTTCATGCATCCGGACATTGTGTTCATATAGGCAAAATATCTC
>CAYHRM010000061.1:0-7484 GCA_964359035.1 uncultured Planctomycetales bacterium | reverse complement strand
GTGTCTTGCTTAATCCCCGAAAAAATCTCTTCGTACATTTGAGCAACCCGCCGCGGAGTCTCTAAGAGATCTTTTCTTTTCGGGTCTTCTCCGATTGCTTCTAGTATCAGGCGCACTGCCTTTTCAATTTTTAATTTATCCATAAATTAATTCACCTTAAAAATTAATTAAACAAAAACTCTTATTGGGGTATTATCTAACGAAAACCATCTTTCTGCAATATGTTTTTCTTTATTGCAGGTCTTTATTGCAGGTATTGACTATTACCTTAAATAGAATTATACTTTAATCAAGTTTATTACTGCACAGAGAAAACATTATCCGCCATGAATAAGTTCGCAAAAAAAAGAATATTCGTCGTTGATGACCAAGATGACGTCCTTTCTTTATTAAAAGATTCTCTGATTAGCTCTGGTTTTGAGGTCATAATTTGCAAAGAACCAAAAAAAGCCTTAAATGCAATCAAATTATTTAAACCCGACCTTATACTACTTGATCTACTAATGCCAGATCTGGGAGGATTTGAAGTTTGTGAAATTCTAAATAATGATCAAGAAACCCACGGCATCCCGATCATCATCATCTCGGGTTTTGGCAACTTAGTGGATATAAAAAATGCCTATAAATTAGGCGCTGTAGGTTATTTAGTGAAACCCTTCCCTCTGGATAATCTTTCCAGAGAAATAGCCAAAGCCCTCACCAATAAAGAAACCCTGCTTTAAGCTTAAAGTTTTATTTACCAATACAAAAATCAGTAAATATTTTCTCTAAAAGATCCTCCGAAAAACTTTTACCTAGGATTTTATCTAAATAAACACAAGCATCTTTTAAATTTTGCGTGATAAATTCTATGGACAACTTATCGGAAAGAGTAATTCTTGCCTGGCCTACTAACTTCTGGACATCCCGGAGAGCATGAATATGCCTAAGATTACTTACCAACATAAGCTCCGCGCTAGGCAGTTTTCCCTGATAAACAAAATTATAAAGAGCATCCTCTAAAAGATTTAAATTTTTTCCCGATCTCGCCGCCAACTCCACCACCCTAGGAAATACCCGAGTGATTTCTTCTTTTTCAATTTGCGGCCTTAAATCAATTTTATTAATTACCGCAATTACATTTTTATTTTTTACTTCTTTAATTAATTTTCGGTCTCGTTGATCCAATTTATTATGGGCATCAAATAAAATAATTACCAGATCCGCAATATCAATTTGACTCCGCGCAAGCCTTACTGCTTTTTTCTCAATCAAATTACGCGGCTTAAGAATTCCCGCCGTATCCACGATTCTTACCGGAATGCCTTTTATATCAATTAACTCTTCAATGGTATCCCGCGTCGTTCCAGCAACCGCAGTAACAATCGAACGCTCTTTTTTAAGTAAAGCATTTAAAAGTGAGGATTTTCCTACATTCGGTTTACCACAGATAACAACGTGCAAGCCTTCACGCAGAATCCTGCCACCAGAAGCGCTACTTAATAATGTGTTTAGTTGCCTGTCAATCGCCGTAAGGCCAACAGATATATCTTCCAACTCCAGCGGTTTAACACCTTCTTCAGGAAAATCAATATTAGCCTCTAAAATTACTAAAATATCTAATAGCCCCTGACGAATCTTATTTATCTCTCTAGACAAATGGCCGCTTAACTGCCCTAAGCTGTTTTTAAGCGCCGAATCTGTTTTAGCGCGAATAATATCAATCACCGCTTCCGCCTGCGCCAAATCAATACGGCCATTTAAAAAAGCCCGCTGAGTAAACTCGCCCGGACTAGCTAAACGACAACCATGTTTAATCGTTAAATCCAAAATCTTACGTAAAGACAACAACCCGCCATGACAATTTATCTCTACCACATCCTGACGGGTATAAGATCGAGGGCCACGCATCACCGTAAGGATAACCTCATCAATAATTTCTTGGCCATCAACAATTTTGCCATAATGCATCGTATAGCTCTTAAAGTTTATCGGCTTTTTTTTGTCCAAGCCTACAAATATTTTATGCGCCACCACCAAAGATTCTTTACCGCTAAGGCGCACAATGCCAATACCGCCTTCACCGGTAGCCGTAGAAATTGCCGTAATCGTATCCTGCAAACTATCTTCCCACATCCCTAAACTCTCCCACCACAAATAATGAACCCGTAACTAAAATTAAATCCTTTTTGCCGGCTAAACTGCTGGCTAAAAGCTTAGCTTCTTTTACAGTTTGCGTCAAATGCAATTTTCTTTTAAAACAACCGGCTAACTTTACCGGATCAGCCGCCCGGGAAGTTGCCGCCCGAGTAAGAATAATCTCATCCGCCAAAGAATTTAATTTTTTACAGATTCCCCAAATATCCTTGTCCGATGAAATCCCCAAAACTAAAATTAATTTTCTATATTTAAGATTATCCTTGATTGTTCTTTTTAAAACATCTACAGAGGCTAAATTCTGCGCGCCATCTAAAATAATTAACGGATCTCTTCCGGCCACCTCACATCTTCCCGGCCAGGCGGCATGATCAAGCCCCCCGCGTATAGCGCGAGCCGAAAGATCAAGCCCATAAAAACTTAAACCTTCAACCAAGCCAATCGCCAGAGCGGCATTTGCTGCCTGATGATCACCTAGCAGATTTAAACGCAAATTTTTATAATCATTTTTCAATCCTTTGATCACCAGGCCTCTTTTAGTCTTAAAATATTTAATCTGCTTACCCACTTCATAAAGCTGAGCTTGAAATTTTTTACAGCGATTACGAATTACCCCTTGAGCTTTTTTAGTTTGTAAAGCCGATATTACGATCGCACCATTATGCTTAATAATTCCCGCCTTCTCCGCGGCAATCCGAACTAAAGTATTACCTAATTTCTGCACATGTTCAAAGCTCAACGGAGTAATCCCGCAAACCAGAGAATCCGCAGCATTAGTCGCATCCAACCTACCGCCAAGACCGGTTTCTAAAACCACAAAATCAGTATTTTTTTGCTTAAAATATAAAAAGGCCAACACCGTATAAACTTCAAAAAATGAAAGCTGGCCGCATCTTGATTGACGATTGTATTTTTTAATTTTCGGCTTTAATTCATTAACTAGATTCACTAACGCTTTTTTAGGGATCATACCTTCAAAGTCACAAGCACACACCTCACTTGCAGCTTTTAGCAATAACGGATTCAAAATTCTTATTCGTTCCCTAAAATCATGCAAATGCGGAGAAGTATATAACCCAACACTAAAACCTGCCTCTCTAAGCATATAAGCTACAAAAGCACAGGTTGAACCCTTGCCCTTTGTCCCGGCAATATGAATAACGCGCAAAGAGTCTTGAGGATTTCCTAAAAGCGCAAGAAAGCCTTGCATGCGCGCTAACTTTAAATCTTTTTTATAAGAATAGTTTGTGTTTTTCTCGTAGTTCGGAAGGGAATTTAAGTATCTTATAACTACCGGATAACGCATACATTAATGCCGAAAATGCCTAAGGCCAGTAAAAACCATGGCTATTTTATATTTATTACAAACAGCAATAATCTCTTGATCAGCGATGGAGCCTCCCGGCTGAATTATGGCTTTAGCCCCGGCTTTATGCGCCCAAGATATCGCATCCGCCTTAGGGAAAAAGGCATCCGAAGCCAAACAGCAATTCTGGCTCAGCTTAGAAGATTTACTTTTAGCAATCATTACGGAATCTACGCGGGACATTTGCCCAGCGCCAATGCCCACAGTTTTAGTACCGACGGCTAAAACAATCGCATTGGATTTTACATGTTTAGCCACCTTCCAAGCAAAAATCAAACTTTGCAATTGAGCTTTGCTTGGCTTCTGTTTAGTGGCTACTTTAAGATTCTTTAACTTTAGAGTAAGTAAATCCTTACTTTGGAAAAGCATACCGCCGCTAACACGTTTGACCTGCAACTCATCAATGGCACTTAAGTCACTTAACTCAAGCAAACGTAAATTCTTTTTATCTTTAAATAAAAACAACGCCTCTTGATCAAAACCAGGAGCAATAATACATTCTAAAAATCCACTTTTAGCGATCACTTTGGCTGTTTCTAAATCCATTTTTCTATTTAAAGCAACAATCCCTCCGAATGAAGAGAGCTGATCAGCTTTCCAAGCATTTAGATATGCCTGATCCAATTTTTTATCTTCAGCTACGCCACAAGGATTATTATGTTTAACAATTACTGCCGCAGGGTTTTGAAATTCTTTAACTAATTCCACCGCAGAATTTAAATCCAGGATGTTATTAAAAGACAGCTCCTTACCCTGTAATTGTTTTAAATTAATCAATCCGGAGGATTTTGATTTTTCTTTATAAAAAGCCCCTGCCTGATGGGGGTTCTCTCCATAACGTAAATCTTGAATCTTCTCAAAAGCCATAATCAGTTCTTTAGGGAAAATTCCTTTTTCTTCTTGCTTAGTTTTAAAATATCCACTCAAATAATTATAAATTGCACCATCATAACGAGCAGTGTGGCCATAAACCTCAACCCCTAACTGGCGCATAAAATCCTCCGTTAAGGCTCCATCATTTTCTTTTAACTCCGCAATCACCTGAGAATAGCGTTGAGGATTACAAACTACGGCTACTGACTGATAATTCTTTGCCGCTGATCGCAACATTGCCGGGCCGCCAATATCGATATTTTCTATAACTTCCTCAATAGAAACATTTGGTTTCTGAGCAGTCTTTTCAAACGGGTAAAGATTAACGATAACCATATCAATGAGTTCAATATTATGCTCTAGCAGGGTCTGTATATGCTGAGAATTTTTCCTCAACGCTAAAAGTCCAGCGTGAATTTTAGGATGCAAGGTCTTAACCCTTCCATCGAGCATTTCCGGAAAACCAGTATAACTGCTCACCTCAGTGACCTGGATATTATTTTGCCGCAAAAGTTTAGCTGTACCGCCGGTAGAGATAATCTCTACACCGTAATTTTTTAGCGCTTTAGCTAATTCGATAATTCCGGTTTTATCAGATAAACTGATTAATGCTCTTTTTATTTTAATCATTATTTATTAAATCTAAAATTAACTAAATCCCCGTCTTGCATAATATATTCTTTTTGTTCTAAGCGCATCTTTCCCGCTTGCTTGCTTTGCGTTTCCCCACCACAAGCGATAAAATCAGTAAAACTAATAATTTCCGCACGGATAAAACCTTGTTGAATATCAGAATGAATTGCTCCGGAGGCTTCCCAGGCAGAAGTGCCTTTTTTAATCAACCAGGAGCGATTTTCTTTATCCCCCACGGTTAAAAAACAGATATAATTACTTTCCACCAACACCCTCGCCAAAAGCGTACCCATATCCGCTAATTCTTCTTTTTTAATTACCACTACCGGTTTAAACGTAAATAAACCATAACCAGAAATTATTTCACATTCAACATTAGTCAATCCTAAGGTTGAGATAAATTCTTCTTTTTCTAAAGCTGCTTTCATTTTATCTAAAACTATTTTTTCCGCCTCCGGAGGATTTTTAGCCAAACGGGTTTCCATAAACTCTAAATCTTTAAGAATTAAATCCATTTTCGCATCAGAAGGCGTAATAATCACATCCGCATCTAACGCTAAATCTTCAGAGACTAATTCTACCTGCGGATAGGTTTTTTTCTTCGCCTTAACTAATTTATCCGCCTGATCTAGCTTAAGATCCTTAACATTATGTTTGCCTAAGACAATTTCACCAATCGCAAAAGCACAAATCTTCATAAAGACAATAAGTTAGAGACTAACTCCCCCATAGATTCTAGAAAATCCAGGGGACGCTTCTATTTTTTCATCAATTGATTTAATTAAATAGAAACGTCCCCTTTATTCTAGAAAGGTTAATTAATAAAAATTATTCCAGGTAGGTATAAATCTTGCCCTTGTAATTGCGCAAGACATATTTACCCTTGGCCTGAGAAAGAATATAATTTGGCCCCACAGGGATTTTTCCGCCGCCACCCGGCCCATCAATAACATACGTCGGTACAGCATAACCGGAGGTGTGGCCACGTAATTTCTCGATAATATTTATTCCCGTAGCTACGGGAGTACGAAAATGCTGGGTGCCCCTAACCGGGTCACACTGATAAATATAATACGGCCTTACCCTAATCTGTAAAAGATCGTGTACCAGGCGTTTCATAATAAAGGGCCGATCATTAATCCCCTTCAACAACACGGACTGACTGCCTAAAGGTATGCCGCTTTCCGCCAACATGTCACAAGCATTTTTACAACGTTTAGTAATCTCCTTGGGATGATTAAAATGGATGCTCATCCAGATAGGAGAATATTTTTTCAACATATTGACTAAGTTTTCCGTAATGCGTTGTGGTAAAGTAACCGGAATACGCGTACCGATTCTTAGTAATTCAACATGCGCTATGGCGCGAATTTTTGAAATTAAAGACTCTAACACTTCATCTTCTAAAGTAAGCGGATCACCTCCAGAGATTAATACATCTCGAATTTTCCGATTGGCTTTAATATACTCGATCGCCGCATCAAATTTAGTTTCCGGATTTAGATCTTTTTCTTCATGGTCACCCACCAAACGCCGACGAGTACAATGCCGGCAATACATCGCGCAATGATCTGTCGACAATAACAGAACCCGGTCTGGATAACGGTGGACCAAATGCGGCGCAGGAGAATCGCGGTCTTCCGCACACGGATCAGCCATTTCATGGGGAGAAACAGAAAATTCATCATTTACCGGAACAGATTGCCTTCTAATGGGGCAATTAGGATCTTCAGCATCAATCTGGCTGGCCCAATAAGGAGTAATCGCCATAGCTAAGCGGCCCTTGGCCTTATCAATCCCTTTTTCCTCCTCCGGAGTAAGTTTTATAATTTGAGCTAACTCTTCTTTAGCGCGAATGCGATGCTTAAGTTGCCAATGCCAATCTTCCCAATCTAAAGGATTAACATCTTTGTAAAGAGAGATCTGCTGATAATCACGTGCGCGTTTCACCGGCCGATAAATAACAGGAGCTTCAGTCTGAGCTTTTGGATTTTCTAAGCTTACGGGGTTATTCAATTCAGCCTTTTCCTTTCCGAGGCGCTTAATAATATAGCCTCAATAAGATCTTCATATTTCATACCAGCAGCATAAGCCATAATCGGAAAATTAGATTCTTTAGGATCTAGCCCGGGCAAAGGGTTGATCTCCAAAACATAAGGCACATTATTCTTATCCAAACGGATATCCGTACGCGAAATATCCAAACAGCCCACCGCCCGGTGTGTGCGCAAAGCAACGTCCTTAATTTTTTCCTCTGTATTCTTATCTAATCTCGCCGGGCAATAAAACTCCGGAACTAACCCTAATTCACGATTGCCCTGAAATTCTTTCATCTTCCAAGAATAAAAGTACTCCCCGCTTTTTTTACAATTAGAAAAGTCAATCTCTAGAATCGGCAACACACGCGTTTTCCCATTTTCCAAAATACCCACGGTCAACTCTTTACCCTCGATAAACTCCTCAACCAAGGCTTACT
>CAYHRM010000060.1:0-7531 GCA_964359035.1 uncultured Planctomycetales bacterium | reverse complement strand
ATTTATTTTATTAACCGCAATAGGTGTTGTTTTTGCCTTTATTTTTAGCTTGGTAGAGGGATTTGTCTGAAGTGGTAATTAAATCTGCCGCGAGCAGGCCATCTTGAGGGTAGGTGGCAATTCCTAAACTTACCGTGAGTTGTTTATTAGGAAAGATGCTTTCATTTAGAAAAGGGTATTTTTGGATATCCATTCTGATACGTTCAGCAATTAAAAAAGCCTCTTTTTTATCTGTCTGGGGCAGAATAATTGTGAATTCTTCTCCTCCGTAACGGCAGGTATAATCCATTTTACGGGATTGATTACGTAAAAGGATCGCTAAATTCCTTAATATTTTATCTCCTGCTTGATGCCCAAGTGTATCATTGTAAATTTTAAAATCATCAATATCGATCATAATTAAAGTAAGGGGATTTTTAGTGGCCTTAGCTTTGTCCAGTTCGGTTTGTAATAGATATTGAAAATATCCATGATTCCAGAGATTAGTTAAATAATCTGAATGAGCGCGTTCGGCAGTCAATTCAAAAAGTTGAGAGTTTTCAATGGCTAGCCCGGCCTGGTTAGCCAGCATGGTGAGCATGCGAATGTCATCTTTGGTAATCGGATTATTGGTGATAAAATTATCCGCCACAATAATACCATTTACCCGGTCTTTGGCTTTTAACGGTATGATTAAAAGCTCGGGGCTTCCTAATATTTTAATTACGGGTGAGTTTTGGTATTTAAGGATTGATTGATTGGTTAAATGCAAAGGCATGCCTTCGAATACGGCTAAGGTTAGCGGATTTTCACTTTTATCAAGTAGGGAAACTTTTAGATTTCTAACTTGACGATTAAAGCCTGACTCTAGTACTGTATCGGTGTTTTTAAAGGCGTTGATTAAATCCTCAAGGTCCATTTTCTCTTCTTCAATTTTGGTCCAGGCAATATTTGCTTCTTCTCCGTTTTCCGGCCCGATGCCCATTTTTCCCTCAATGAGCTGCTCCTTCTCATTAACTAAAAAAAGTATGGCCCGGTTAAATCCTAACCCGGTATGCGCAGTTACACCGGTAAGGATGATATAGAGGATTTCATCTAACTTTAAAGTGGTGCGCATGGCATTAGAGATCTCATAAAGGATCTTTAATTCGATTTTGGTGCGTTCAAGTTCATCTTTTAGCCTGCTTGAGTCTTCCATAATGGTTAAATCTAACACATTCTTCTTTTAATGTCAAGGAAGCTAAGGCGCTAATTTTGTTTGACAGAATAATGTTGATGAATTATAATAATCTAAATCAATCTTGGAGGTGAAAATGTCTAGGTTATTGAAAAGTATTTGTTTAATTCTTTTCTTTTTATTTCTTTGTACGACCTTTGTTTTTGCTGAAGAGATTACGATTACCACTTATTATCCCTCGCCTTATGGTTCATATAATGAGATAAAATTACAGCCGCATACTCCTCCAGTTGCAGCTTGCGATAATGCCAATCCTTCTAACGAGGGTTCTTTGTATTTTGATTCATTAGCACATGAACTCAAGATCTGTGTATGGGATGGGGCTAATTATGCCTGGGCTTCATTATCGGCTGGCCCGCCTTGACCTCCTGCTCCTATTTGTAGCGCTAATTGTGATTTTACCATTAATGGTGATCTTAGCGCCAATGGCAATATTGTTGCCAATGGGCCGATTACGAATAATGGTAATTTCTTTAATAATGGTGATATCAGTAATATCGGCAATATTACAAGTGGTGGTGGCCTGACTGTGCAGAACGGTGATCTTGCTGTTATTAACGGCTCTCTTACCGTTGGATGGGATATTGATGCTAATGGTACAATAAATGCTACAAATTATTCTGTCGGCGGAACAGCAGGAATTAGTAGGTTAATGACTGTGCGGGATGCTGGTGGTTTAACAGATTGTACGATTACCGTAACAAACGGGATAATTACAGCGTCTACTTGTTAAGGAAATAGAAAATATTTTTTACTATTTGAGTTAGATTTCCCTCTTTTCTACGTCAATTAAAGGTAGAAAGGAGGGATTTTTTGTTTGACAGTGTGAGGGGGGCGGGTTATAATATTTACTCAAATTTAAAAAGTGTCTGTTTTTTGGCAGGCAGGGAGGGTTAAAATGGTCGTGGAAAAGAAAAAAGAAGAAGAAAAAGAAACATCGGACCGTCATAAAGCGCTAGAGTTAGCGTTGGCGCAGATAGAAAAACAGTTTGGTAAGGGCTCGATTATGAAGTTGGGTGCACACACCAAGGCCAATATTGAAACGATATCTACCGGTGCGTTGACTCTTGATTTAGCTTTGGGTATCGGCGGGCTTCCTCGCGGAAGGGTAGTTGAAATATTTGGGCCGGAGGCTTCTGGTAAAACTACTTTGACTTTAACGGCGATTAGGGAAATTCAAAAAAAAGGGGGAGTGGCGGCTTTTATTGATGCTGAGCATGCCTTTGATTCTACTTATGCTAAAATAATCGGCGTAAACTTAGATGATCTTTTAATTTCGCAACCGGACACTGGCGAGCAGGCTTTAGAGATTACCGAAACATTAGTGCGGTCTAATGCGGTAGATTTAGTGGTGGTTGATTCGGTGGCTGCTTTGACCCCGCGGGCGGAAATTGAAGGTGAGATGGGGGATTCACATATGGGGCTTCAGGCGCGTTTGATGTCGCAGGCCTTGCGAAAATTAACCGGCTCGATTAGCAAGTCTCGGACTACAGTAATTTTTATTAATCAGTTGCGTGAGAAAATTGGCGTAATGTTTGGCTCGCCGGAAACCACACCCGGAGGACGGGCGCTTAAAT
Source organism: uncultured Planctomycetales bacterium (assembly GCA_964359035.1). Classification (GTDB taxonomy): domain Bacteria; phylum Omnitrophota; class Gorgyraeia; order Gygaellales; family Profunditerraquicolaceae; genus UBA6249. Next base: position 4,738 of record CAYHRM010000060.1, on the reverse strand, counting down.
TTTATTCTTCTGTAAGATTAGATGTGCGCAGGATTGCTTATTTAAAAGAAGCAGATAAAGTTATCGGTAATCATGTCAGAGTTAAGGTAGTTAAAAACAAGATTGCTCCGCCTTTTCGTGAGGCAGAGTTTGATATTTTACACAACGAAGGGATTGCTAAAACTGGCGCAGTGATTGATGCCGCTGTAAATTTAGAGGTGATTAGTAAAAGTGGTACCTGGCTATCATTTGAAGACAAGAAATTGGGCCAGGGTAGGGATGCGGCGATAAAGTTTTTAAAAGAAAATCCGAAATTACAGGAAGATATTGAAAAAGAAGCGCGAAAGAAGTTTAGCCTCGCTGAATAAGCCACCAGGCAATGGTTTGGTTTTCAATAGCCAAAGCCATAATGCAGAAAAAGCCAGGGCTTATGCTTTTTTATTGCTGAAGTTTCGTTTGCGTAGTGAGCATGAGTTAAAGGCAAGGTTAAAGCAAAAAGGTTTTTCAGAAGTATTAAGCCAGGATACGGTTAATTTTTTAAAAGATAAAGAGTTTATTGATGATCGTGTTTTTGCTAAGGGCTGGGTGTCTTCTCGGCTTAAGCGGCCATTTGGATTAAGAAGGATTAGGCAGGAATTAGTTCAAAAAGGCTTGGATAAAGAGGTGATTGATAATTCTTTGTCTTTAGCAAAAGAGCATTACAATGAAGGCCAAGTTGTTTGCCAGTTAGCCCAGCAGAGATTCTCCAGGTTAAAAAATATAGAGTCAGTTAAAGCCAAGGCGCGTGTCTATGGTTATTTGATCCGCCGAGGGTTCTCTCCGGATCTAGTTAGGGACGCAGTAGGGGAGGTTTAAACCTCCCCTACTGCTGTGGATAATTTAATAATGAACGCAGATATATTAAGAGAAAAATTTCTGATTTTTTTTAAAGCCAAGAATCATAAGATTATTGAAAGTGATTCTTTGGTTCCTAAAGATGATCCGACAGTATTATTTACTCCTGCCGGGATGAATCAGTTTAAGAAAGAGTTTATGGGGCAAGATTGCGGATTTAAGCGTGCCGCAACCGCGCAGCGTTGTTTACGTACAGATGACCTAGAAAAGGTAGGCAAAACCAGCGTGCATCATACTTTTTTTGAGATGTTGGGTAATTTTTCTTTTGGAGATTATTTTAAACCAGAGGCCATATCTTGGGCCTGGGAGTTTTTAACGCAAGAGCTAAAGATATCTGCGGATAAACTTTGGATTTCAGTCTATCAAGATGACCAGGAGGCTTATGAGATTTGGAAAAATGTCGTAAAAATTCCTGAGCATAGAATCATTAGATTAGGAGATAAGGATAATTTTTGGCCGGCAGAAGCAAAGACTAAGGGGCCCAATGGTCCATGCGGGCCATGTTCAGAAATATTTTTTGATTTTGGAGTTGATGTCGGTTGTGGTGGGCAAGCTTGCAATCCATCCTGCAGCTGCGGAAGGTTTGCGGAAATTTGGAATTTGGTCTTTACGCAATTTAATCGAAAAGACGATGTAAGTTTAGTGCCATTGCCAAATAAAAATATTGATACTGGTATGGGCTTAGAAAGATTAGCGGCGGTGATGCAAGGTAAACAGAATAATTTTCAGACGGATTTATTTGACCCGATAATTAAAGAAATTATTAAAGTTTGTCCTCGGAGCCCTAATTTAAAAATAGTATATGCTATAGCTGACCATATCCGGGCGGTGGTATTTTCCATTTTTGACGGAATAATGCCTTCTAATGGAGGAAGAGGTTATGTCGTAAGAAAAATAATCCGCAAAGCAAGCTTGCATTTAATGAGTTTGGGAATTAAAGAACCTTTTTTTTATTCTTTAGTAGAAAAAGTGGCACAAATAATGCAAAAGCCTTATCCGGAATTAATTAATCGGCACGAAGAAATTGCGCAGATAGTTTTAGCTGAGGAAAGAAATTTTATTTATGCGCTTGGCTCAAGTGAAGAATTGTTTAAAGATAAGTTTACTGAATTTATAAAAAAGTCAAATCCTGCAGTGGTGGGAAATTTAGCTTTTTTGTTACATGATACTTATGGAATTCCTTTAGAGTTAACTAAAGAATGGTTGAATAAGCATGAAATAAGTTTTTCGGAAATAGCTTTTATCCAAGCTATGGAAGAGCAGAAGGTGCGTTCAAAATTAGGTAGTGTGATGAAGGGCGATGTGTTTGGCGCTAAGAGTTTAGTGATTAAAGTTAAAGAGAGTAAATTTGTCGGTTATCAAGCCAGTTCAGCGCAAGCCAAACTTTTGGCTATTTTAAAAGATGGCAAAGAAGTGAGTGATTTCTCAAGTGGGGATACTTTACAGATGATCTTGGATCAAACCCCATTTTATGCAGAAAGCGGGGGGCAGGTAGGGGATACAGGGAAATTAATTAATGGAAAAAATGTTTTTGAAGTTTTAAGTACGCAGAAAATTGATCAGGTTATTTTACATAGCGGTAAGATTAATTCTGGTGTTTTTAAAAAAAATGATCTACTGGTTGCGCAGATAAATATTGAGCGTAGACTAAATATTGCCAGAAATCATACGGCAACGCATATATTGCAGGCCGCTTTACGGGAAGTTTTAGGAAATCATGTCCAGCAGCAAGGGTCTTTGGTGAGCGAAGAAAGACTTCGTTTTGATTTTACGCATTTTAAAGGGTTAACTAAGGAAGAGCTTGCCAGGGTTGAAGAGGTGGCGAATAATTATGTTATTAGCCATGAGATGGTGGATTCTAAAGAGATGGCCTTGAAAGATGCCAAGCAGGCAGGGGCTTTGGCTTTTTTCCAAGAGAAGTATGGTGAAAATGTGCGTGTGGTTACGATTGGGAATATTTCTAAAGAGCTTTGCGGCGGGACGCATCTTACTAATATTAAACAGATCGGCTTGATAAAGATAACTACTGAAAGCTCCGTAGCCAGCGGGATAAGAAGAATTGAAGCAGTGACTGATAAGTTAGCCGAGCAGTTTATTCGGGATCAGAAAGAGAAGGCAATTGAAGAGTCCAAGAAAAAAGACAAGCTAGAAGAGTTAAAGGCCCAAGATAAAAAACGTAGCGTAGAGATAAATAAGACGTTGCCAGCTAAATCCGTTGAACTTGCTCAAAAGAGTATAATGATCAATGGTATGCATGCTGTTTGTTCGATTGAAAATAATTTAGATGTTCATGCCTTGAGGCTTTTGACGGATATGATCAAAGGAAAATTAAGCCAGGCAGTAATTGCCTTAGGCTCGCTTGATGGCAGCAAGGCTTTTTTAGTTGTGGGATTAACTATGGATTTAACTTTAAAAGGGTAAGCGCTAAAAATATTATTATTCAGGTTGCGCCATTGATTGGCGGTAGCGGTGGCGGTAGAGAAGATTTTGCTCAAGCTGGAGGCAGCAAACCGGAGAATTTTGCACTGGCATTTGATAAAATAAAGGATATAATGATAAAGTTATGAAAATTATTCGTTTTACGAGTAAAAAATTAGAGAAGATTTATAATCGCGGCCAATTGCCTCAGCAGCGAGTTGAAGAAAAGGTCAGAAAGATTATTGATGATGTGCGTCTTTTTGGTGATGATGCGTTAATTAAATATACGCGTAAGTTTGATAAGGTGAAACTTAGCCAGCGTCAGTTAAAAGTTTCTCAGATTGAAATTAGCGGTGCCTATGCTAATATCAGCCCGCATTTTGTCAGCTCGCTGAAGGTAGTGATTGAAAACGTAAACCGTTTTTATCGCAAGCAGCTGCGTAAATCTTGGAGAATAAAAGGGACTGAAGGTGTAGTGTTGGGTGAAAATTATACGCCTTTAGAAAAAGTGGGTGTTTATATTCCCGCCGGGACGGCTCCGCTAGTTTCTACTGTTTATATGACAGTATTGCCGGCAAAGTTGGCCGGGGTGAAAAAGATTGTTTTGATTAGCCCTCCGGATAAGAATGGGTATATTAATCCTCATATTTTAGTGGTGGCGGATCTTTTAAAGGTGGATGAGATTTACCGCGTGGGGGGAGCCCAGGGGGTTGCTGCTTTGGCTTATGGGACTAAGACTCTTCCTCGAGTAGATAAGATTGTTGGCCCGGGAAATATTTATGTTAGTGAAGCTAAACGGCAAGTTTTTGGCATAGTGGATATTGATATGATTGCCGGCCCAACGGAGTTGGTGGTGATTGCCAATCGTTTTAGTGACCCGAAATTTATTGTTGCCGATTTACGCGCTCAAGGAGAACATGCTAAAGGGTTGGCGATATTAATTACTAATTCTAAAAGTTTAGCCAAAGAGGTAAAAGCTCAGCTTGATGAGCACAATGGTTATATTATCTTGACTAAAAATTTGAAACAGGCGGCTGAAATTGCTAATAAGATTGCCCCGGAACACCTAGAAATCTTAGTGCAGAATCCTCAAAAACTGCTTAAGGATATAAAAAATGCCGGAGCAATATTTTTAGGCCCTTATAGCCCGGTAGCCTTGGGAGATTATGTTGCTGGCCCTAGTCATGTTTTGCCTACGCAGGGTACAGCAAGGTTTTTCTCTGGTTTAAGTGTTACGGATTTTATTAAGAGCAGCCATATTATTAGTTATTCTAAAAAGGCATTGGAAAAAATACGTGAGCCCCTGGAAAAGATTGCTGGTATTGAGGGGCTGCAAAAGCATGTTGATTCGGTAAAGAGTAGGTTTGTATAATTTTAGAATGGACTGTTTCTCTTAACAGAAACAGTCTCTTGAAGGAGAACGATGGAAAATAGAATCTCCGAAGTT
>CAYHRM010000059.1:0-7618 GCA_964359035.1 uncultured Planctomycetales bacterium | reverse complement strand
ACGGCCAATTTACCGGGCTGGCTACTATAAATATTCTCTTTTTCTTTAGCGATACTCACTAACGGAATATGCAAATTTAATACTGCTAATTGCCTGGCGGCGGCCAAAAGATGCCCCTTGCCTCCATCAATCAGCAATAAATCCGGCAGGGCTTTTTTTTCTTTTAACAGCCGGCTATAACGCCGAGCCAACAGTTCCGCAAGCATTTTATAATCATCAATTCCCACAAAACTTTTTATACGAAAACGACGGTAATTATTTTTATCCGGCTGGCCATTATAAAAACTTACCATTGAGCCCACCGCCTGCTTCCCCGAAATATTAGAAATATCAAATCCTTCAATTCTTAAGGGTAGCTGCTTTAAATTTAGGCTTTTGGCCAAAAGTTCTAATTCATGCTTAGCACTAAACGCATCTGGCTCAAGAGACATATTAGACAAGGTAATAATCTGATCTCGTATTCTCGCTGCCGCTTCAAAATCTTGTTCGCCAGACTTATCCTGCATCACTTGAGTTAACCGGCGAATCAATAAATCCACCTTGCCTTCTAAAATTAAAATAATATTATCAATCCGGCGCTGATATGCTGGCTGGCTAATCTTGCCAATGCAGGGAGCCGGACAAAGATTAATCTTCTGATAAATACAACTTTGTTTAGGCAAGCGCCGGCAAGAGCGATAGGCAAACTCAAGCCGAATTATTTTAAGCACATTTTTTAAAAGCTTCGCGTTAGTGTAAGGGCCCAAATAACGAGCAGTAGTATCATCTTTATTACGCGTAATTTGAATTGCAGGGAATTTTTCCGAAGAAATCCTCACCAAAGGAAAACTTTTGCCATCTTTAAGCGAGACATTGTATCGAGGATTAAACTCATGGATCAGCTTAAACTCCAGTAATAAAGCCATCGCCTCATTAGAGGCCAACCTAAACTCGACATCCGCAACTTTCGCCATTAAGGCCTGCGTTTTACTAGATAAATCCCAGCCCAAGTAATTAAGCAAGCGCTTCTTTAATGAATTAGCTTTACCAACATAAAGCACCTGGCCCAAATGGTCATACATTAAATAAACACCCGGAGAATCCGGAGCAAGTAAAATTTTTTCTTTTATCATTTGCAGGTAATGCATAAGCTTATATCAGAAAGGCTAAGCCTCCCAAACTGCTATTAATAACTCAAAAGGTTTGCCTTAGATTTTTACGAAGCAACCAATGCGCAAGCTCTTTAAGTTCTGCTACCCTAAAAAGAAAACAAAAGAAAATATAGGCTAATGCAGCACAGAATAATACCCCGCCAACGTTAAGCGTACGATTCACTAAAAAAGCCACCACGGCCATGCATAAGGTAGCGGCCAAAATACGCAAAAATGATTTTAATATTTTATGCTCTCCAAAACCACTCAAACGCCGGCTAAGCATAAAAAATAAAAATAAAAAAGAAACTATCCCCGAAATTGAGGTCGCCAAAGCCAGGCCCCCAATTTTAAGCGGAAACATTAATAACATATTAAAAATAATATTCATCAACAAGGCCAGGCCAGCTATTTTAACAGGAGTAATCGTGTCCTTAAGAGCAAAAAAACAAGATTGTAATATCTTGGTTCCTCCATAAGCAGTCAGGCCGATACTATAGAAAAATAAAGCATTACTCGTTAATCGCGCAGAGTTAAGGTCAAATTTCCCTCCACCAAAAAGAGTCAGAACTAACGGGCCAGCTAAAACCATAAAAAGCGCACTCGTAGGCAACATCACAAAAAAAACTATGCGTAACCCCCAAGAAAGCGTATTTTTAAGATTTTCCTGGTTAGCCTCTAATACCTGAGTAGAGAAAGTAGGCAAAATTGCCTGGGCAATAGCATTACTAAAGATACCAATGGGAAATTGTATCAGCCGATAGGCAAAATAGAGCACCGCTACTCCTCCGTCTCCGACCACGGCAACCAATGAACCAAAAATTGAATCCACAAAATTATTTAACTGATAAATACCAGAGCTAGCCAATCGCGGCAACATTAATTTTTTAATTTGTACAACCGCCGGATGCTGAAGAGACAAATTAAATTTTACCCGTAATCCTTTTTTATATAAAAGAGGAACCTGCACCGCCAGCTGTAAAATTCCTCCTAACAAAACCCCCGTAGCCAACCCCGTAGTGCCCTCTCCAAAAAACAAAGCACAAACAATTATGGCAATATTTAATAAGCAAGGGGCAAAGGCAGAAACCGCGAAGCTCTTCAATGAATTAAGCACCGCCATCGCATAAACAGCCAGGCCAATAAGTAATAAATAAGGAAAAATAATCCGGGTTAGATTAATCGTCGCTTGCAGCTTATCCGCAGATCCTATAAAGCCGGGAGCAATTAGGCGCACAATCAAAGGTGCAAAAATTATTCCTAGTATAGTTATGGCGCTTAAGATTACGATCAAAAGATTAAGCAAGATATTCACCAGCTCCCAAAACTCTGTTTTGGAACGCTTAAGGCTATATTCACTTAAAACCGGAACAATGGCCGCATTAGAAGCTCCCTCCCCCACTAAATCGCGAAAGAGATTAGGTATACGAAAAGCGATAACAAAAGCCTGAGCCTGAAGATAAACTCCAAATAGCCGGGCAATAATTACATCCCGGATAAAACCCAGAATACGCGAAGCCAGAGTCGCTAAACTAATAATCGTTGCCCAACGGGCAACCTGATGATTTTGACTAGCTAAAGGATATTTGTTTATTGACATGGGTAATTAATTATGCTAATAATACTTAGTTGTCACTGTAAACAATCTTAAAAACTAAGGAGAATATATGCCTAGGCGCAGAACATCATTAAAAAGTAACCGCGTAAATAAAAGAAAACACACACGCAATCTTAAAATAAAAGGGCAACTTAAAAAAACGATTAAAAAGTTTCAGGAATTGCTCACTAAAGCAAACACCACGGAAGCCAAAACCTTCATCTCTAAAGTTTTTTCTCAGCTAGATAAAGCCGCTAAGAAGAACATTATTCACCCGGCTACCGCTAACCGCAGAAAATCGCGCCTTATGCGCCGCTTAAGCAAAACTGCATAAATTCACGACTAATTTTTCCAAAGCACAGGCAGGCTTCAACCTGCCTGTTTTCATTTCTAAGTCACAACCCAAAAGAAGTTTTAATTTTCTCCGCGCGCTCAGAGTTTGAATATCCTGTTTTTCCCAGGCATAACGCAAGCCCCCCAGAATACGTTCAGGAGCCTCCCCATTTCTCAGCAGCTGGCTTAATAATCGCAAAGCAGCATCTGTTTTTCTTAACTCAATCTGCCGGTTCAAAACAAAAGTATCCGGATTAACTGTTTCCTTAAAACGTAAAAGGTTTGCTTGCGCACTAAGGCCTTTAACAAACTCATCTTTATAATCATACTGCGCAAAATCTAAAACCAAAACTACTTGTTTATGCGGTTTTTTAGAAAAGTCCAGCAAAAAATCCTGAGATTCCTCATCTAACAGCTGTGCCTCTTTGATCACAATAATTCTTTTCGCGCTTTTTAACGGAATAGACAAAAACCGTTCCTGGATATCTTTTAAATTTATTTCTTTAGCATACAATGTATCCAAATTGAAATCTTGCAATGAAGGGGAGAGAAATTCCTGCTTTATTTTTTTAAGCTGAATTTCTTTGGCCGCAATATCTTGGCCGATAAGTAGATAAACCATATTACCATTGTTCAACTGTACGCTCAACAACGCGGCGAGCCAAATCCTCAACCGCGTTATTCACTGCAGTCGCTTCGGATATCCTAACAGTATTGTTATCAGCATACTCAGTAAAATAAGAATAGTTGCCATTAAAATTATTCTCCTGCCAAAGCAACTTATTTTCCTTAGTATCCCAAAGGCTTAAATTTACATAAACATTAATACGGTATTCAGTAACATCTTTAGTGTTGGGAGTATAACTTAAAGGATCTTTGCGGTACTCAATCAATTCTCCTTTAAGCACTAAATCCGCAGAAGCCTCTTTTGCGGGCTTAAGATTACCATCAAAAAGATACCGGTTAATAACTTTTTTAGTAACATCTGTTTCTAACATCGGCCGGTAAATACGATATTTACTCGCAGAGTAAGATTCTTGAGTTATATCTACTTTGTTCAAAAAAGGAGCAACATAAATGGTGTTGTAGTTTCCATAAAACATCGAACGGGTAGTATAACCGCATCCGGTTAAAACAGTAGTAAGTAGATAGAATATCACCGCTAGGGATAGAAAAAAACTAATCTTATTTTTCATCTTTACGCTCCATTATCTGTAATCTGGCCGCGGCCTGCGCTGCCCAAGGGCTCTGCGCATAACCACTAATTATACTATTATAATAAATTTTAGCGGAATCAAAAGCTTTTTGTTTTTCATAAAAAAGCCCAATATTATAATTTGCCTCTGCCTCTTTCTCCCGAATTTGGCCGATACTTTTTTCCGCATCTAAAGAAAGCACCGCATCCGGATGCTCTCGAACAAACTCCTCAAACTTCTCTTTAGCCTCCTGGGCTGACCCCTGATCGTAAGCAAACCCCTTGGATAGATTCGACCGACAGGAAGCAATCTGAAATTTAGCTGCCGCTGACCATTCACTATCCGGATAACGAGAAACCACCTTATTAAACTCCTCCTCTGCTTCGTAATAACGCATCAGGCCTTTTAAAACTAGGCCTAATTTATACTGCGCTTTAGGAGCCAAGGGCCCATAGGTAGAATTTTCTACCACCTTACCGAATATCTCAATCGCCGGATTCTCAACGGGTAAAGTCACCCCTAAAGTTTTGCGTTTTTCTCCGGACATGAACCTCTCGGCAATCTTATACTCAAGCTCAATAATTTCCTGAATACGCTCACTAAATGGATACTTATTAATCACCATCTGATAAGCCTGATAGGCTTCATACAACTTACCCTGTTTCTCTTCGGTTAAACCTAAATAATATTGACTTTCGGCAGCCTCAGCGCTCTTGGGATAAGCCTTAAGCAGTTTACGAAATTCCCGCTTGGCATCCTCATCTTTATTATTATCAAAAAAAGACTTCGCATACGCAAACTGCTCCTTAGGATTATCCTTGGGCAAATTCTTAGGATTAACCCACTTCCCACTTTTGGGAGTCCAAATCCAATAGGCCTGTGCCGGCTGAATACTGAGAAAGGAAATTATTAACAAACTTAAGATTATGCGCTTCATAATATTATGAATCTATCATAGCCGGAGAGCTTTGTCAAAGGTAAAATAGGCACAAAATTAAAGATAAAAAAAGGCAAAAGGCAGTTTAATCAAGGCGGCATTTATATTTAAAAGTAAGGTAATTAACCCTGCCGTAGGCAAGCTAAAGAGAGGGGCCAGGCTTGGACAGATCAAACCAGATAAGACCAAAGTAAACCCACATAAAGTAATCAGCGTCGCCAATGGCACAATCATAATATTAGCCAAAACAGTTACCGGAGCAATGATCCGAAAATTTAAAACAATAATCCCCAACGTACCCAACCAAGCAGAAAATGAAACTAAACAACCTTCGGCAAGAAATTTTAATATTTTAATTCTGCACAACTCCAAATGGATCAAGGCTTTAAACTTAGGATATAAATATACGATTGCCAACACGCTAATAAAAGAGAGTTGGAAGCCAATATCAAAAAGTTGCCGTGGATTAATCACCAAAATAAATAAAGCCGCGCTAACCAAAGAATTATATATATCCGGTTCTCTCTTTAAAAAATACGCCATTAACAAAACTAAACCCATCACCGTAGCGCGAATAACCGGATTAGTTGCCCCGGTGACTAAACAATAAACAAGCAAACAAATTGCGGTCAGAATAATACGCCCTCTACGCGGAAGACGTAAAATTTTAAGCAACAAATTAATCATAAAAGCCACAATGCCAACATTAAAACCACTCACCACCAAAATATGCACAGTACCAGATTTAACCATTGAATTATTTACCAGCCAAGGTATGTTGCGTTTTTGGCCTAAAACCATCGCCGAAAGTATGCTCGCCGGTAGAGCCGGAAGGTAGCGGCCAATAATTTGTTCGAAACAAGCACGCAACCAAAGGCAGTATTTGATTAATTTTACTCCGCCAAATCCATTCCGCCGGACAATCTGCCGGAGATCCTGAATAGGCATAATTAAATAAATCCCCTGACGCGCCAAAAAATCCCGATAACCACAGCTGGCACGATTAAAACCAGCCAAGCGGCTTAAATTACCAATCAGCGTTAAATTCTCTCCATAATTTAACTCTTGCGCAAAATCAATTTTAACCAGTAACTCTCCGCAACAGCTATATTTTAATTTAGCGAATTGAATTTCTTGCGCTTGTAAAGTAAACCAATAATGGCCATGCTTAAACTCCGGCTCACTAGTAATAAATCCATTCACACTATAAATAAAGTTTCCCTGATTAGAAACAAAATTACGAATATGACATTTAGGTAAATAATAAGAATTTTTCAGATTCAAGCATCCGGCCAGCAGCGTTAGAAATAATACCGCAACCAAAAATATCCAATTCTTTCCTCCCCATAAAGTTAGAGCGGCAAAAACCACAATCGCACCAGCCATAATTACCCAAAAATTTACCCTGATCAAATTACCCAGAATAATTCCCAATCCATAAAATACGGCGATACCGATCAATGGTCTTTTCATTCAATAAAAAATATTTCTTTTAATTTCTCAAGACGCTGCTGGCCAATCCCTTTAATTTCCCTTAATTCTTCTAAACTACCAAATTCTTTGCCAGAATTTCGATATAAAATGATCCGTTGAGCTAACTTTAGCGGGACACATTTAGCTCCCACTAACTCTGTCAGGCTTACTTTATTAAGATTTAACTTGGCTAATTGAATTTGCGGATAAACCACCCCAGCAATCCGGCAATTGATCTTAATTAAGTTATTTAAAATCAAACCGCAAAACGCTAAGCCCAAAAGAAACAAAGTAACCTTTTTCTCTTCAGTAGTAAAATTAAACATCACCCAGCCCCTCCTTCTACCTCAATAGACGTAAAAAAGAGAGAAATCTAACCCATTATTCTGATATTATGAGCAGCTATTCTTGTTCTTCTAAATGGTAATCATGGGGTTTTTGGTGTATACTTTGTTTATGCCTAAGAAAATCTTGGTGATTGACGACGATTTTAATATCGCCAAAAAGAGTAAAGAGGAATTAATTAAAGCAGGTTATTTAGTAGTTATTGCTTACAACGCTAAAGAGGGAATAGAAAAATTAATAACCGAAAAACCAGATTGCGTACTCTTAGACCTAGTTCTGCCGGATGAAAGCGGATTTAAAGTTGCCCAGGATATCAAAGCCCTTCCAGAATTTGCGGATACCCCGATTATTGCCACCTCCCTAAAACACGAAGAAGTGGACAAGCATATTGCCGCTAAAAGCGGAATCACCGTTTATGTCGAAAAGCCCATCGATTACCAAAGATTACTTTTTGATATAAAAGATGTTCTAGGATAATAATTATTTAGCAGCTCTCCCACCAGAAAACTTATTATATATAGTATAAATAACCCTGCCAAGTTTCGCAGCGAGTGTCGATTTTAGCCAATGGAGCTTGAGTATTCCGGGAATCCTGGTAACAGGATGG
>CAYHRM010000058.1:3350-7653 GCA_964359035.1 uncultured Planctomycetales bacterium | reverse complement strand
CTCGATAAACTCCTCAACCAAGGCTTCCTGCCGGTAAACATCGATACATTCTTTAATCTTACGAAAAAGATCATCCGGGTTATTCACCACATTAGTTTTATTAATCCCCTTTGCCGACCCTTCACAGTTAGGCTTAACAATCAACGGGAACCTTAAATCTGAATCCAATACTTCATTACCTTTGGTAAAAAGTTGAAAATTAGGAGTAGGAATATTTTCTGCTTTCAATATTTTCTTGGTCAATGTTTTGTTTAACGCCAAAGCCAGAGAAAAAGTATCTGAACCAGTATAGGGAATGTTTAAATAATCCAATACTGCCGGCACTTCGCTTTCTCGAAAACGCCCATGTTTTCCTTCGGCAATATTAAACACTATATCTACCCGATTCTTCTTAAAATAAGAAAACAGCGCCGGATATTCCACATCAATCGCTTCTACGGAATGGCCTTTGATTTTAAGCGCCGCAATCACGGAATTAATTGTCTCTTCGGAATCACATTCCGAAAAATAATCTGCCGGCTTCAGGGGGTCTTTCTTTTTTAAGTTATAAGTCAAGGCAACGCGCATTTAATTTAATCCATTCCTAATCATGGCACTATTTAAAATCTTGCCCACCATCTGCTCATAAGTAATGCCGATATTTTTAGCCAAAAGCATAAAAACATCTTCGGTCGATAGAGAGGGTAGTGGATTTATCTCCAAGACATAAGGATTGCCGTCTTGGTCAACTCTAAAATCTACCCGGCCAAAATCACGGCACTCTACGCTACGATAAACTTTAAGCGCCAACTCATCCAGCTTTTTCTTTAGTTCCGCCGATATCTTAGCTGGACAGATATATTCTAACCGATCAGAAGTAATCCGCGCAAAGGTATAAAATTTATCGTTTAATTTTAATTTTCCGTCAATTTTTATCTGCACCACCGGCATCACTTCCGGATTCTCATTACCAATAATGGCTACGGTAAACTCCTGGCCAGAAATAAATTCCTCAACTAATGCCGGCTGCTTATAAGTTTTAGTAATATAATCAACTTGCTTTTTAAGTTCATCGGTATTTTCTACGCGCGAACTTTCACTTAACCCCTTGCTTGAACCTTCAAAACGTGGTTTAACAATTAATGGAAATTTACAATGATCATGATTAATCAAGGCTTGTGCCGAACTTACTTCAAAAAATTTTGGGGTCGGAATCTTTTCAGCAATAAAAATCTTTTTTGCCATAACCTTGTCCAAAGTAAGCCCTAAGGTTAAGGCATCTGCGCCCACAAAAGGAATTCCGGCCATTTCCAACAAGATAGGGACCTGAGACTCCCGATTTCTTCCCGTCAGCCCCTCGGAAATATTAAAAACAATATCCACCCCCAAATTATCAATTTTTTCCAATAAATTACTGGCATTGCCTATTTTTTTTACCTTAAAACCATTTGCTTCAATCGCCTCAGCAATAACATCAATCGTAGAAGGGGCATCAAACTCCGCGTTAGCATCCAACGGATCACCTTCTTTAAATTTATAGTCGCTTTTTAAATCGTAAGTTAATCCCACTATCTTCATAATTAAATTCTCGCCTAGCTAATCCTTAATTTACCCGCGCTTTAGTTGATAATTTACGCGTAATTAAAAAAATAAGGGCTCACATTCAATTTCTTTGCCATGAGCCCTTAAATATCTATCCAATTTTTTCCAACTTAGTTATAAGCCTCCAATAAACTTATACAAAATGTAGTAACTATGCTCTTTTTTTACCACAATATATCGGCATTGTCAAGTATTTTTTACTTAAATCTGAGTTACGTATTTTTAATTTTATCGTCGGAAATTGTGGTTTTTTGGGGCCAGAGTTGAGTATTTTATAAAACTAAAGCGGGCGGATTTTTTACGCTTTTAAAAAAGTTATTCCGTGATCATTCAAATCACAGATTAATTGGTCAAATTTAGTAAAAACACAGCCTTTGATCCCCAAAGATTTTGCGCTTTGGACTAATTCTGGCCGGTCATCGGTATAAAATATCTCTTCCGCGCTAACCCCCAGCTCCCGAATCACTAAATTATAAATTTCTTTATCCGGCTTAATTAAGCCCAGCTGGAAAGAAAGGAAAATTTTATCAAAAACTCCAAATACCGGGAAGTTTTTTTTCAAATACTCATAATGCAAAATATTTATATTAGAGAGCATTGCTATTTTATAGTTAACACGTAAAGCATTAATTAAAGCAAAAACTGATCTATTCTTGGCACTAAGGAAAAATATATCATTCCAAATCGGCTCAAACGAGCTATAACTAAGTTTCAAATCCAATGCCTGTTTAACCTGAAGATAAAAATCTTCCGGCGATATTTTCCCCGCCTCAAAGGCCACGGTTGAGCCAGATTCAAAAAAAAGATCATAAATTTGACGCGGTGTTTTATTGCAAAAAGCCGCGATCCTTTCTGCCGACCTTAAATGATCAAAATCCACTAAAACTCTACCCAAATCAAAAAGCAAAACTTTAATCTCACCAGACATCATCTAATTTCCAGTCTCCGTCGTCTTTGCGAGGGCACGAAGTGCCCGAAGCAATCTCGTTTTCAGAGATTGCTTCGTCGCCTACGGCTCCTCGCAATGACTTAAACACGCATTAATTCCCCTTATCAATATTCTTCCTAAAAAGATCTAGAAACTTATCTTCGTACTCTTTATAAACATTCCATTTATCCAACTGCACTTTTAATTCCGTGGCCTTGGTAATATCCAAACGGCTTTCTTCAAAAAGTTTTTCAATTTTCTCTTTTACCGAAACGGGCAAATGCGTAAGCTGGCTTAAAGTTTTTTTAATCAACTCCACTTCTTCCTCGCCGATCGGAGCCGAAACTCCGGCACTACCCAGCTTTAAATATTCTAATAATTTATTAATTTCATTTTCCATTGCCTGGGCCTGCTCTTTTAACGGCGCCACATTTATAGAAACATTTAATATTTTTCCTAAGGCCACCAGCACCGCTGCTGATGCTTTAGGGTTTTCAATCTGAATAGTATAAAGAGGAATCTCTCCCAATAAGCAGAACCCTTTTAATTTGGCTTTCTTAGCCATCCCTAAAAATAAACCATTCATCCCGCTAATCTGGCCATCCATTAACGGGGCAAAATTATATTTCTTTAAACTTTCTTTTATTTTCTGATCTGTCGCCACAAACCAAACTCCAGAATCCTGAGTATGATCGGTTGCCTGAGGCATGGAAGCAAAACTTACAATTGCCTCTACACCAAGCTCCTTAGCCAAACCAATAATAATCTTGGCATAACTATCGGCCTTGGATAAATCCGGCTGGGCATTACTCAAAAAAATAATTAAATCGTTTTTACCGGAAGCAACACCTTTAATTGCAGCATTTTTCCAATAATAAAATTTACCTTGGGGCAACAACGGAACTTCTAATATCCCGGCGGAAATAACCGTTCCGGTTAAATAAAAAAACTCATCCGGTATAATCCGCGCAAATTCTTGCGCTTTAAGTTCTTGAATTAAATATTCCGCGGCTTTAAAAGCCACCTCACCCATTCCCGGCCAAGCCACAATTAAATAAGGCTTTTTAAGACGAGGTTTTTTAGTCATGATTAAAGCATCCATCTTTTCTCCTTTTATTTTTAAAATTAACTAAATTTATATCCTTTTAAAAAAACCACTAAAACCTGTGCACCTTTATATAAATTATCCAAACAGGCATATTCATCGGCAATGTGTGCGCACCCTTCGGTGCCAAAGCCCGTAGCAATCGCCGGAATATTCATCGCTTTAAAAAAAGTTATTACCGTTGCCCCCTCCGATCCGCTAATGCGCGGCTTAATCTTTAAACTCTGCATCGCAGAAACTAAACTGCTAACCAAGGGGTG
This sequence comes from uncultured Planctomycetales bacterium, assembly GCA_964359035.1. Classification (GTDB taxonomy): domain Bacteria; phylum Omnitrophota; class Gorgyraeia; order Gygaellales; family Profunditerraquicolaceae; genus UBA6249. The sequence continues at coordinate 3,779 of CAYHRM010000058.1, read as the reverse complement.
GCCCGGGTCAATATAATATGGAGCCTGAATTCCCTGAATTTGAATTTTATAATTTTTAGTATATTTAATAATTGTTTTTCTCAAAGATTGCAAAATTTCTTTTTCCGAATAACCGGGAAGAAATCTAAAATCTAATTCAAATTCACACCAATCGCTAACGACATTAACTTTATCTCCCCCCTTAATTGTCCCTACATTTACGGTAGGCGCGTGCAAATATTTGTTTTTAACATAAAACTGATGCTGATTTTTAAGGTCGATAATTATTTTAGCGGCTAAATCTATAGCATTAACTCCTAACCAGGGATAGGCGCCATGTGCTTTTTTACCGGCCAGGCGCACCGATAAATGCATCAGCCCTTTTTGCGTAATTACAATTTCAAAATCATCGGCATCCAAAACCACCGCCAGATCGGCTTTTAAAAGTTT
>CAYHRM010000058.1:0-3250 GCA_964359035.1 uncultured Planctomycetales bacterium | reverse complement strand
TGTTTTTTCCCGGGCAGCGTCGCTACAACATTAACTCTTTTATGACTAAATGTATAGGTTTTAATTTTTAATCCTAAATCTTTTAAATACCTACTAACAAACTCGGCAATTTTACGCTCATCTCCCGGAGGATTCTGGGAATCCAAGGAAATTAATTTTTGTATAGTTTTTATCAGGCGTTTTTTATTGACCATAAGGGGCAAATTTCACATTTAGGATTTTGCTTACGGCAATAATCCTTACCTAGTTTTACTAATAAAGCATGATACTCATTAAAAAATTTTGGATCTTTTTTAAAATGTTGCATAAAAATATTTTGTACGGCAGAATAATCTGCGTCTTGATCAATTAATTTATGCCGCCAAAAAATTCTTTTAGTATATGCATCGACGACAAATATCGGCTTATTTAAAGCATAAAGCAGTATAGAATCGGCGGTCTCCGGCCCGATACCATTTATCGCCAAAAGCTGGCTGCGTAAAATTGTTAAATCCTGAGCAGCCATCAATTTAGTTTTTGCTGCGTAATGATCAAAAAAGAATTTAATAAAATTCTTTAATCTTGCCGCTTTAATATTATAATAGCCTGCGCTTTTAATTAATCCGGCTAATTTTTTATGTTTTAACCGATGCAACTTATCTGCCGACAGGAGCTTTTTTTCTTTTAAAACCCAAAGCGCCTTTAAAACATTTGACCAATTAGTGTTCTGCGTAAGAATCGCCCCAACCATCACCTCAAAACTATTATCCGCCGGCCACCAATGTTGGGCCCCAAAAGCAGCATAAAGCTTTCGGAAGATTTGATTTAATTTACGCTTCATTCCTTAAGCTCTAAAGGATTAAAACCATAATAGGCAAAAAGAGTATAGGCCGTACCCGATACCGAACCCGTGTGGCTGCCCTTAGGGGTCGCCCAACCATGGCCAGTATCCACTTGATCAAGAGTAGCATAAGGAAGACAACCTTGCCCCTGGCCAGAGGCAGAAGGGCTAGAGATAATCATATTACCCAATTCGCTCAAGTACAGCTGAGCCTTGGCGCCATAATTATTTGCTTTAATTTTATTATTTTTTTTCAAATAAAACTCTTCCATAATTTTATAAGAAACGATCATTTGCGCTGTCCACTCAGAAGAGACTACACCGCCTCTAGCGGTATGGCGCTGCGGAGCAAAATCAAAACCCTTTATTTTTACACTCTGCGTATTCGAACGCCTAAAGTTAACTTCTACGCTACAATTTTCTTCTACAAACTCCAAAATTTTGTCTGGATCCATACCCAAATCTAATAATTTTTGCGGGCCAATCGCCGCAATGCTCCAGGCATAAGTATCAGTAGCAATAGTTGAATCACCTTTGCCGCGCTTAACCGGTAAATCCTGCCGGTCATAAGTATTTTGCACCATCCAATTGATCGTCTTAGTCGCAGCTTGAGAATAAATTGTTTTCCCCGTAACCTTAGCTAACATATTAAAGAACGCATAAGCATCAAGATTGTGCTCCGTAGAATACCATTCTACGGTTGGCCCACCACGAATGCCCCCACCAGCGTCTTGATTCTGCAGGTTAATAATCGTTTTAGCAATGCTTTCCGCTAAACCTAAATAACTTTTATCCTTAGTAGTTTGTGTATACTGCATAATTGCCAACCCCACCCAAAGATTAGGCCCGCTATGTATAATAAACTCTGCCGGGCCACCATCATCTACATAATAAGCATTAAGAAACCAACCATTTTCTCTCTGAGCATTATAAGCAAAAAAATCTAAAATCTGCTTAGCCCGATCAAAATCCAAAAATTGCGTATACGACTGAATAAGTAGAGCCAAATCATAAGTAAAAGACCAGTTAGCAATCTCCTTATCCCCTTCAAAACTAGCCACTAATCCAGTACGCTTATTTTGATGAATTTTAAGCCACTGATACATTTTATCAAAATTTGCTTTCTCCAGCACAACCTTCTTTTGATCCAGCTGTGTTAACTCCAAAGTAGCGATATTTTCATTACGCACCGCAGCAGCAAGTTTACCTTCCAAAATAAGCTTTTCCTTGGCCAGGCGAGTGGTCAGCTCATTTAGCTGTTTAATCTGAATTAAATCACCAGCTTGAATTTTTTCCTTTTGAAGTTGAGCAACCCTAATTTGTTCTTGAAGATTATTTAATTTTAATCCAAAACTTTCTCGCTGAGCGGCCACCTCTTCTATTTTTTGTTTAGCTAAATTAGAATCCTTTAAGGCCACCGCCAACTTTTCAATCAATAACTGATTACTTTGAGTCAACTTAAAATTTAAGTAACTATGCGCACCTAAGCTCGCCGCCAAAATTAACACCAGCGCCAAAGCGAGCGGAACAAAAAGTTTTTTTAACCAGGCATAACGCATGAGCCTATTATTTTGTTGAGCCGATATAAACTCATATTTTATGCCCACCAAGTGCTGATGTTTATCCCAAAAATTATCCTTAATCCAAACCACACTCGAGCGCGCACAAATTGGTTTCCGGCTAATCGGAATATCAATCTCTAATAATAATTTAATATTCTCTTTCTTAAGCAACTCAAGTAACTTCGGATCAAGATTATTTATCGCCAAGCAGATTCCGCTACGGCTAATATTATTAGTAAATCCCTGCAACCAGCCAGAAAGAGTAACCTGGTCATCTGATTTTTCCAGGCGAAATTGCACTGGGAAGACCGTATCCAAACGCAGATATTTTCTATGCTCAACTGGAATTGATTTTTTATTTTTATGCGGCATTTTCTCTCTCTTGGCTAATAACTCCTGGAATCCTATTTTATAACAAATGGTAACTAATGCAATGTGATTCTGTGAACGGATCCCCGCCATAAAGTTTAAACTGATCCTCTTAAAGCCCTGTCTCTCGCCGTATCACTAAATAATGTATTGTATAAATAATAAGCTTTCTGGCCTTTGCTTCGGCACGAAGATTTTCGCTGATGTGCCCGCGGCTTACGTCTCGCTACGGCTATGTTCCTTACGCTAAAGAGACACAGCCTACGCTCGACGTAATTCCTTGCACACTGTTGCCGAAAATCTTCTAATTGTGCCTCCAGCAAAAGCCAGAAAGCTTATTATAATAGTATAAATAACCCTGCCAAGTTTCGCAGCGAGTGTCGATTTTAGCAAAAGCAGCTTGAGCAGCGAGGGTATCCCAAGGCCAACCTTTAGGTTGGCAAACTTGGGACGGCGAAGGTGTTTGAAGCCGTCCCGCTAGAGCGGGACGGCTGAGTTC
>CAYHRM010000057.1:0-7731 GCA_964359035.1 uncultured Planctomycetales bacterium | reverse complement strand
TGATGTTTGTGATATTTTAGTCGGTCGTCATGTACATCCGATTTCTAGCATTGTTGGTGGATTTACCAAGCTTCCTCGGGAAAAAGATTTAGATCGTATGCTGAATATTTTAATTGGTATGCGTCCGGATATGGAAGCCACTTTAGAGCTAGCTAAAACTTTGAAATTTCCTCAGTTTAGCCGTGAAACTGAATATGTGGCTTTGATTAATGATAGCAATGAATATCCCATGCTTTCTGGGGAGCTAGGCTCAACGGATGGATTGCGGATGAGTAAAAAAGATTATCGTAAACTAACTAATGAATTTGTAGTTAGTCATTCTAGTGCTAAGCATACTAAGTCTACCCGGGCATCTTATGCCGTGGGGGCGCTAGCGCGTTTTAATCTTAACCAACATAAATTGCATCCTAAGGCTAAGGAAGTAGCTAAGTTGCTGGGAATGAAACCGATAGTTTGTAATCCTTATTTAAATACGGTGGCTCAGTTAATTGAATGCGTGCATTCATTGGAAGAATCGATTGAGATTTTACAGGGACTTAAAGATAAAGGGGTGGATTATTCTCAGGAGATCGTGGTCGGGCTTAATGAAAATGGCGCGATTCCGGTTAAGGCCGGCAATGGGGTGGGTGCGGTGGAAGTTCCCAGGGGTATATTATTTCATGAATATGAAATTGATAATCAAGGTAAAATTGTTAATGCTAATTGTATTATTCCTACCGGCCAAAATTTAAATAATATCGAACTGGATATGGCCGCTTTAGTTCCTCAGATATTGGATAAAAGCCAAGAAGAGATTACGCTGCTCATGGAAATGCTTGTTCGCGCTTATGATCCATGCATTTCTTGTTCCACGCATTTTCTGAATGTTAAATTTGTTAGCCGATAATTTAACTAATCTTTTAAATCCGCAGGAGTTTTCTCAAACACTAATTATTACGGTGGGTAATTTTTTTCGCGCTGATGATGGTGTAGGTCCGTATATTGCCGCTGGCTTAAAGCAGGCTGCTAAGCTTTCGGTAATTGATGCCGGATATAATCCACAGAATATTATCGATCAGGCAATAAAGTTACGACCAGAAAGAATTATTTTTATTGACGCGGCGGATTTTGGGGGTGCACCCGGAGAACTGCGCTTGATTGATGACCAACATATTCCGGAAGTCTCTTTAAGTACGCATAGCGTACCTTTGCCGGTGATTAGTCGAATTTTGTTTGAGGATACTCAAGCTAAAATTTATTTTATTGGCATTCAGCCTAAAAGCGTAGAGCATCAAGAGGGGCTTTCTGCTGAAGTTAAATTGGCCGCTGATGTGTTAGTTAAACATATTAATGAGGTATTTAAAGATGCATGAGATTCATTTTCTTGAGGATTTATTTAAAGATATTTTAAAGCATTTTAGTCAGCAGAATGCTAAAAAAGTAACCCAGGTATATTTAGAATTAGGGGAGTTTACGGAGATTAATGAAGAATCTTTAAGATTTTTTTTCAAAGAAAAATCCAAAGGTACTGTATTAGAAAATGCATTATTTAATATAAAACATATTCCGCAACAACGCGTTTTACGGTTAGTTTCTTTCGATTGTGATCAAATATGTGCTATGCCATCCCCGGGAAAATAGAGGCAATTGATAAAAAAATAGTGGTGGTCGACTACTTCGGCGAGAAGAAAAAGGCCTACAATGAGCTAGATGATTTAGCGGTGGGTGATTATATTTATGCTCAAGGTGGCTATGTTATTCAAAAGATTCCTGAGGCCGAAGCCCAAAGTATTCTAGCGGTTTGGAAAGAGACTTTCTTCGAACTTCAGGAAGTAGATTTGAGGCTTTCTCGCCTGGATCTTAAGCAGGATTTAGTTTCGAAAGATTTTTTAAGAATATTGGATAAAGCCTCACAAGGTATAAAACTTTCAGGTGTGGAACTTTTAATTTTAATTAAAGAAAAAAATAAGCCCGCCTTAGAACTGCTTTTTAAAACTGCAAATTTTTTGCGTCAGAAACATCATAAGAATTCTTGTTGTGTGCATGGGGTTATTGAAATTTCTAATTATTGTCGCAGCAATTGTGATTATTGTGGAATTGCCAAGGATAATAAGAATCTTAGGCGTTATCGTTTAACTTCGGAGCAGATTCTAGATGCTGCTCGGCAAGCAATTCAAGTGCATGGTTTTAAGGCGCTGGTCTTACAATCCGGTGAAGATAGCGGATATACCATAGAAGAGTTGGCCCAGATCATTCGAAAGATTAAAATTAATTGGCCGGCTTTAATTTTTATTAGTTTTGGAGAGGTAGGTCTAGATAATTTAAAAATTCTTTTCGACGCTGGTGCGCGCGGATTACTTTTGCGTTTTGAAACATCTAATCCCATACTTTATAGGCAGGTTACTTCAGGAAAAGAGCTAGCTACTCGTATTGTGCATTTAAAAAAGGCTTATGAGTTGGGTTATCTGGTAATTACCGGAGGCTTGATTGGTTTACCGCAACAAACTGACGAAGACCTTTTAAATGATATACTTTTAACTAAAGAGTTACACGCTGAAATGTATAGCTTCGGACCATTTATTATGCATCCCCATACTCCTTTAGCTAAGCATCTATCCCCGGAAGTAGAAACTGTTTTAAAAGTTATTGCCATCTCAAGAATCATTGATGCGGCGAATGCTAAGATTTTAGTGACGACGGCTTTAGAGACGCTCAATCCGGCTTCCAGGAGAGAGGCTTTACTTAGCGGGGGCAACTCTGTGATGTTGAATGTTACACCCCTAGAATACCGGCCGCTTTATAGTATTTATCCTGCGCGCGCCCATGAAAGTGAGAGCATCCAAGCTCAGATTGATGAAACGATTGTACTTTTGAGATCATTAGGTCGTTCTCCCACAGATTTAAGTATTTAGAAGGATATCTGTAAAAATAAATTAGCCAATATTTATAGTGAAAAATATCACAAAAACTATTGACTTTCATTAGAGAAGTGTTATCATCTGTTTAGTTATTGTGAATAAAGGAGCAACATGAAAACAAACAAACTTTGCATAATTCGGCTATCTAAGTATAAAAATGCGCTTTATCGTCTGAAATTATTGGGTTTTGTGAGGGTTTTTTCGGATAATTTGGCGGATGCAGTTGAGGCGACTGCTTCCCAGGTACGCAAGGATTTTTCTCTTTTTGGTATCTTAGGAAATAAGCGTGGTGGATATAAAATTGATGAATTAATTGAAAAGCTAAACATTATTTTAGGTAAAGATGAGCTACAAAAGGTAGTTATCGTAGGACTGGGTAAGTTGGGTACCGCCCTTATTCACTATACGGGTTTTGAAAAAGAAGAAATTAAGATCGTAGCGGCTTTTGATATTGATCCTACAAAATTTAATCGTCTGGATAGTCAGCCGTTAAAACAAAAAGAGAAAACACCGGTTCTACCGTTGGAAGATCTACCGGAGTTTGTGCGTAAAAATAATATTAAAATCGGAATTATTACTGTTCCAGATATTGCTGCTCAGCAGGTAGTTGAGATTATGCTTTCAGCCGGGATTAAAGGAGTGTTGAATTTTGCTCCGATACGTTTACGCGGAAATGATGATTGTATAATCAATAATGTTAATCTTGAAGTAGAGCTAGAGAATCTTATTTATTTTGTTAATGCTTCTACTAAGACCAAAGGAAAAATAGATGCAGGTAAAAAGCCTTAAAAATAAAATTTTGTTATCGCATTTAGCGATTATTCTATTGTTAGGAGTCTCCATTAGCGTGTTGGGGCTTTATCAGAGAAAGATTAATATCTTAGAGCGTGCCCAAGAACAGGTAACTCACGATTTAAAAGTAGCGCACACGGTTTATTTTGATCAATTGCAAGGTATTAAAGAAATTTTTAGCTTAATTTCTTTAGATAAAGATGAAAATGCTATTAAAGAATTATCCGGGTTAGATTATGTAAGAATTATTAAAAGTGACAATTTGTTAAATATTGAAAGTGAAATTGCTCAAGAGGTATTGCGTACAGGTAAGGAAAATTCAGGTACTCGTATTTTAAGCAAAGAAGAGTTGCTTTCTTTTGGAGAAGAGTTTTATCGTCAAGCTCAGATTGATATTCGTTTTACAGCTAAGGCTGAGCCGACGACTAAAAAGGTTATTGATCAAGCTTTAGCCATAGAATATGCTATGCCTATTTATGAAGCGGGTAATTTAAGTAAGGTTTTATATGCCGGAAAAATTCTTAACCGAGATTTTAAGATGGTTGATCGGATTCGGGATTTTGTTTTCGGTAGTAAAATGTATAAGTCTCGTCCGGTAGGTACGGTGACAATTTTTTTAGATGATACGCGGATTGCTACTAATGTTTTGGATCGTGAAGGCCAACGTGCTATCGGCACTCGGGTTTCGCGTACGGTTTATGATAACGTGGTACGCAAAGGCCAAACTTGGTTGGATCGAGCTTTTGTAGTCACTAATTGGTATTTTGCTGGGTATGAACCAATTAAGGATATTCATGGTCGCATTATCGGAATCCTTTATGTGGGTTTGCTGGAGCAACCTTTTGTGGATTTATTATGGAATATTAGTCTTATTTTCTTAGGGGTAATTGTATTAGCTGCGACATTGGCGGTAATTTTTTCCTATATTTTGGCGAGCCGGGTTTCTAAGCCTTTGGTGGATGTGGTTAAAGCTACGCATCAGGTTTCTTCCGGAGATCTGACTTATCGGGCTAAAATTAATGCCAATATTGGGGAATTAAATGAATTAGCGCAATCATTTAATCGTATGGCGGTTAAATTACAGGAGCGTGAAGAAAATTTACAGGTATCTAATAGTAAACTTGAGATTTCAAATAAAAGTTATTTAGACCTGATCGGATTCGTGGCCCATGAATTAAAAAGTATGCTTTCTTCGGTAATCTTAAATGCTTATTCGGTGCGCGATGGATTTTTAGGTTTGATTAATTTTAAACAACGCAAGGCGATGGATCTAGTAACACGTAAGCTGGATTATTTGTCGGTTACCGTAAAGAATTTTTTAAGTTTAAGTCGGATTGAAAAAGGAGAGCTGGCGATTAGGTCGCGGGAGGTGTTGATTAAAGAAGATGTTTTTGATCAAGCAATTGAAGAATTTGCTCAAGCGGCTTTTACTAAGCAAATGGAGATTGTTAATAATTTACCGGTAGGAATTAAGATATTTGGGGATTTGGAGCTTTTGATTATTGTGGCGAATAACTTAATTAGTAATGCCATTAAATATGGAAATATCGGTGGCAAGGTGATTATTAATGCTCAAGACCTAGATGAACGTTTAGAGATTAGCGTTTATAATGACGGCGAGCCGCTTACTGTTGAACAACAACGCGTACTTTTTAAGCGTTTCTCGCGGGTGGCTTCCGCGCAAACTAAAATCGTTCAGTGGACGGGTTTGGGACTTTTTATTACTAAAGAAATTATTCAAAAACATGGTGGACGCATTTGGGTGGAATCGACTGTTACGGGAAATGCATTTCGTTTTGAAATTATAAAAGGGAGTAGATTATGACAACGCCATTGTTAAAAATTAAAAAGAAACGGGCGGAGGCAATTAATCGGATTATTAGTAAGGGTTATCTTTCCAGTAAGCGGGTGTATGTGGGGATGGCTACCTGTGAAATTGCCGCTGGCTCAAAAGAAGTGATGCAAGTTTTTCAGGAAGCAGTCAACGGTGGATTGACGGATATATATCTTAGTCAAAAAGGTTGCGCCGGCCGGTGTAATTTAGAACCGACGGTGGAAGTAGTGGAAGCAGGAAAGATTCCGGTTAAATATGGGAAAATAAATCTTGAACGCGCTAAAGAGATTATTGAAAAACATATTAAAAAAGGTCAGGTTATTTGGGATTGGGTAATTAAATAGGGTTAGGAAGGAAGGAAGGTTTACGTGAAAAGGGGATATGTAATTACTTTATGTGATGGACCAACCTGTATGCGTAATCGCTCTAAAGAGCTAAAAAACGTGATTCAAAAAGAGTTGGAGAGTAACAATCTAGTTGATGCGGTGCGGATTATGCTTTCCGGATGTTTGGGAATGTGCGGCAGGGGTCCGGTGATGATTATTAATCCTGGTTATACTATTTATGGAAAAGTTTCAGAAAGTGATATATCGGAAATTATCCAACAGCATATTTTAAAAAATAAACCGGTAGCCAGGTTAGTTATTGATGAGGACCATCTTTATAATCGTTTTTTTCGTATTTTTGGGGATGTAAAGTTTTTTGGTAAACAGATGCGTATTGCTTTGCGCAATTGCGGGATTATCGATCCTGAGAAGCTTGATGATTATTTATCGGTCAGAGGATATGAGGCGTTGGCCAAAGTGCTTACGGATGTTAATGCTCAGGAAGTGATCGCGATAATTAAAAAATCCGGTTTGCGCGGTCGTGGGGGAGCAGGTTTTCCAACGGGATTAAAATGGGAATTAACAGCTAGAGAAAAAAGTGATGAAAAGTTCGTGATCTGTAATGCTGATGAAGGAGACCCGGGCGCATTTATGGATCGCAGTACCATTGAGGGGGATCCGCATACGGTAATTGAAGGTATGTGCATCGGTGGTTATGCCATTGGTGCAGCTAAAGGTATAATTTATATTCGGGCGGAGTATCCTTTGGCTATTGATAGAATAAAAAAAGCTATTTTTTCAGCTTATGAAAACGGAATTTTGGGAGAAAATATTTTAGGTTCAAATTTTTCCTTTGATATTGAAATTCGTTTGGGAGCAGGGGCTTTTGTTTGCGGTGAAGAGACGGCTTTGATTCATTCCATTGAAGGTTCACGCGGTATGCCGCGTCCGCGTCCGCCGTATCCATCAGTGGAAGGATTATTTGGTAAACCTACCTTGATTAATAATGTTGAAACCTGGGCGAATATCCCGGTGATTATTTTAGATGGTGCGGATTGGTTTAGTTCGATCGGAACGGAAAAGAGTAAAGGGACTAAAGTTTTTGCTTTGGCGGGTAAGATTAGTAATACCGGTTTAGTGGAAGTTCCGATGGGAACTACTTTACGGGAAATGATTTATGATATCGGCGATGGTATTCCAAATGGGAAAAAGTTTAAGGCGATACAAACCGGAGGCCCATCTGGCGGGTGTTTATCTGAGGAATATTTAGATACACCGATTGATTATGAATCCCTGGCTCAGGCTGGTTCAATTATGGGTTCCGGTGGGATGATTGTGATTGATGAAGATTCCTGCATGGTGAATATGGCTAAATTTTTTCTGGAATTTACTCAGAATGAATCTTGCGGCAAATGCACCCCTTGTCGTGAAGGCACCAAAAGAATGCTAGAGATTCTTATGCGTATCTCTGCGGGTAAAGGTGTGATCGAAGATTTAGATAAGCTCCAGCGCTTAGGGATGATGATTAAAAAATCTTCTTTGTGCGGTTTAGGTCAGTCGGCTCCAAATCCGGTTTTAAGTACTTTGAAAAATTTTCGTGATGAATATGAAGAGCATATTTTAAAAAAACATTGCCGGGCGCATGTTTGTAAAACACTATTTAACTATACAATTAGCGGCGAATGTGTTGGTTGCGGCGCTTGTAAAAAAGTTTGCCCTACGGATGCGATTAGCGGAGAATTAAAACAACAGCATATTATTAACCAGAATAAATGTGTTCAATGCGGAAATTGTTTTAAGACTTGCAAGTTTGTCGCAATTAAAAAAGTATAGAAGGAGTTAAAAGATTATGACTAAAGATATTACGATTTATATCAATTCT
>CAYHRM010000056.1:0-8031 GCA_964359035.1 uncultured Planctomycetales bacterium | reverse complement strand
TAGATATTAATGATTATATCGTTAAGATGGGAAGTGCTACTACGATGAAAAAGTTTGGCGCCATCACCGAAAAGATAACTTGCTATGCCCTTACTCATAAATTAGACAAGCCTTGTAGTTTAAATGGTGAGGTTTGTCCTTTAGAAGTGGTGCGGAAAACTAAGGCACCTTTTATTGCAGAGCATATTCATCTTGAGCAAAATGGCAGTGCTAAGAATATGGAAGTGCATGGCTTTCCTATTTTTGATGAAAAAGGAAATGTTGTTCAGATGATCGAATATTCTTTGGATATTACTGAGCGTAAGCAGATGGAAGCAGAAGCGCAGAAACGTTTATTGGAACTGGAAGTTTTTTATAAGGCCAGTGTAGGCAGGGAAGAACGCATAATCGAGCTTAAGAAAGAGATTAAACAGTTGAAAGAGGGATCGGGGAAATAGGGGTAATTTAAAAAGGAACTTAAATGAAAAAGAATAATCTTCCAGAATCTATAGGAATTTTTGTTTCATTAAGCGGCTTAGTCATAATGGCGGGTTGGTTTTTCGGTATTGAGATATTAAAAATTATTTTACCTTTTCGGGGTTCGATGAAATTTTCATCAGCTTTTTCATTTTTTTTATCTGGTATTATGCTTTATTTTATAGCGCGGTTTAAAAAGAAAGACCGTGAATTGGCGGTTATTATTATTCCGATTATTAGTATGGTTATTTTTATTCTTATGGCTAGCTTGTTTGCTGCTATGGTGCTTGGAGTAAGTGTGGGTATCGAGGAGATATTGCTCAAGGATTCGATGATTATCGATGGAACGGTCGCTCCGGGTAGGCCTTCTGTGGCGACAATGTTAAATTTTTTCTTGATCGCGACAATGGGAATTTTAACCACGATGAATATTAAAAAATTAAACAAGTTATTGGTTATTTTTGGGGTGATGATAGCCGTGATTGGATTGATATCTGTATTAGGCCATAGTGTTAATCAGCCTTTATTGTATTATATTGGGTTGGGCAAGTTTAGGCTGATGGCAATATATAGTGCGATTCTATTTATTCTGTGGGGGGCGGGGGCAGTTTTAGTAGAGAAAAATAAGTAAATATGCGTATTTACAGCAAATTGACGATTGTATTTTTAGCATTCATCATTATACCGGTGTTGTTTGCAAGTTATATAGTTTTTTATAACTCCAAAAATACTATTCAAAAGGAAGTGTTTTCGAAGTTAGATGTTATTGCTCATCAGGAGCTAGTCGAAATTGAGACATTTTTTTCTGAAAGAAAATCTGACCTATTAGTGTTGGAATATCAAGATATATATAAGACAACTCTTTTTGTGTTGGATCGATTTAGTCAAGACCGATTAAACCCCTCCTATATAGAGGCTAAGAAACAGATTGATCAGCGGTTAGCCACATTTCAGAGTACGTATAAATATGTTGATATTATTCTAACAAATATGGAAGGTAAAATTATTTATAATTTTAATTCAGGACATGAATCGCAGATAGGTGCTTATGTCTTTGATAATAATGATGCTATTTTAAAAGCAAAAACCGGTCTTTATATTGAGGATATTCATAAAGCTCCTCATAAAGAACATCCTTATGTTTTGTGTTTATCCGGGCCCGTTTATGCTGATGCAGCTAAAGTTATCGGGTTGATTCATTTGGAGTTAGATATGGATGTGGTTTATAAATTTATAAATGATAACCCTGGCATTGGGCAAAGCTGGGAGACATTACTGGTTAAGAGAGAGCCTAATAATAAAATTGTGTTTATTAGCCCGTTAAAATATGAACCGGGGGCCGTTTTAACAAAAGTAATAAATATTAATAATAAAGTTGCTTTGCCGGCGCAGAAATCAGTAACAGCAGTAAATGGTTCGGGGTTTAGTATTGATTATCGGGGGAAAAAAGTCCTGGCGGCATGGCGGTCAATTCCATTGTTAGGATGGGGGATGATAACTAAGATTGATTCGGAAGAGGCGCTTTCTTCTATTGAGAAGCTCAAGGAGTTGTTGATTATCATCATTTTGATTACTATTTTTTCTGCAGCATTAGCTATTTTTTCGATAGCCAAGTCTATTTCTGATCCGATTCAAGAATTACGTAGAGGGGCGGAAATAATTGGCCGAGGCAATTTAGATTATAAGGTAGGTATTGATGAAAATGATGAGGTGGGGCAGCTTTCACGGGCATTCGATATAATGACGGAAAATTTAAAAAGAACGACCACTTCTATTGATAACTTGGATAACGAGGTCACTGAGCGTAAAAAGGCGGAAAAAAAGCTAAACCAGGCCTTAAAAGAGTCGTTTAAATCTCGTGAGATTTTATCCAGCATGTTGGATGATAATAATCAGATTAGAGAAAAATTAGAAGATGGTTTTAAAAAATTAAGAGAGACTCAATTTCAGCTTATCCAATCAGAAAAGATGGAAGCCTTGGGCAGGATAGCTGCAGGCGTCGCGCATGAAGTTAAAAATCCTTTGGGAATTATACTGCAAGGGATAAATTACTTTGAAGCGGCATTGCTTCCTGAGGCCAAGGATAATCGTCAGATGCTTGAGATGATGAAGGATAGCGTAAAAAGGGCGGATAGCATTGTACGTGCGCTGCTTGATTTTTCTAGGTACCAGGAATTAAAAACGGAACCGCAGGATATTAATTCTATTATTGAAGCTTCGATTAATTTGGTGCGCTATGAGCTTAAACTCAATTCTATTGAGAGTGTGTGTGAATTAGAAGAAGATTTGCCTAATATGTTATTGGATAAAATAAAAATGGAGCAGGTATTTATTAATTTGTTTAATAACGCGGCGGATGCTATGCCTAAAGGCGGAAAACTTCATGTCCGTTCTTATTTATCAAAAGAAAAAAATATAATTGTGGAAGTAGAAGATAATGGTGTAGGCATGGATGAGGATATCTTAAGTAAGATATTTGACCCATTTTTTACTACAAAAAATCGTACTCAAGGGACGGGTTTAGGGCTTTCGATAGTGAAGAGTATAATTGAGATGCACGAAGCTATGATCTATGTAGAAAGCAAAAAAGGCCAAGGCACAAAATTAACCATTGTTTTAAAAATACCTCAAAAAGGGAGCGGTTAATATGGAAAAGAAAAAAGTGATAATTGTGGATGATGAGGTAGATTTTCTTATGATAACCAAGCTCAATTTAGAGAATACCGGTGAATATGAAGTTCAGGCTTTGTCAGATGCAAGAGATGTTGTATCGCGGGTAAGGTTGTTTAACCCGGATGTTATACTGTTAGATATCTTGATGCCGAAGATGGATGGGCCGGAAGCGTGCAGGTTGTTAAATGAGGACTTTACGGGGCAGCGAGTTCCAATTATAATACTTTCTGCTCTTGATACGGATAAGGATAAGCTTATGATGTATAAGCTGGGAGTTGTGGATTTTCTGGTAAAACCGATTGAGAGAGATGAGCTTATTTTAAAGATTGAAAAGGCGTTGCAAAATCGATATGAAAAATAGATATTTTACATATCGATTTTAAGGAATTATTAGATTAAGTGAAAGGATCTCTTGAAGCCCAAGGGTATAGCGTATAAATATAAATTGCTTAGTTATTTCATAGATCATATTCCGGATGTGATCTATTTTAAGGATATAAAAGGTAGGCTGATTATGGTTAATCAGCTGCATGCTAAGGGATTAGGCCTTAAGCCGGAAGAGGTAGTGGGTAAAACTGATTTTGATCTATTTCCTAAAAAGCGGGCTGAAAGAATGGCCAAGGATGATTTATGGGTAATGAAAACCGGTAAGCCTTTAATTGATAAAATTGAGCGGGCTACTCGTCCGGACGGGGTGGATAATTATGCTTTAACTACCAAGGTACCGCATTTTGATGCGAAGGGAAAAGTAATTGGTATCATTGGTATTACTAGAGATATTACCCATCGGATACAATTTGAGCATTTAAAAGAACAAAGATTAAATATAGAAAAGAAATTAGTGACGCTGGAAGAATTAAATAAAATTAAGTCTGAATTTATTTCTGCTGTTTCGCATGAACTAAGGACTCCTTTAGCCGTAATTAAACAGCTGCTTGAGTTTATTTTTGAAGAGACTGCCGGCCCGTTAAATGATAAACAAAGAGAAATTTTGGTAAAGGCTAGAAGTAATACGGAGCGCCTAAAAAATATCATTGATGAATTATTGGATATGTCCCGGATTGAAGGCAAGCGGTTAAAATTAGATTATTCATTAGTTAATCTTATTGATTTAATTAGAGAATCAGATGAGTTTTTTAGAAAATTAGCCGCAGAAAAAGGCATAAAACTAAACTATCAATTTCCGCCAGAGGAAGTGAATATTTTTATTGATGCGGAAAGAATCGTGCAGGTTATTTCGAATTTAATTAATAATGCTATTAAATTTACAGAAGAGAACGGTAAAATTAAAGTAGAGGTGAGGATTTTAAATGATAAGGTGAGAGTAGGGGTAATCGATACGGGTATTGGTATCGCCAAATCAGATTTACCTAAAATATTCGGAAAATTTGTGCAAGTCTCCCGTTTAGCCGGAGCGGAAAAGAAAGGGATTGGCCTGGGCCTTTCTATTAGTAAGGAGTTGGTCCAAAGGCATGGCGGTGAAATTTGGGTGGAATCAGAGCCTGGGGTGGGCAGCAATTTTTATTTTATTTTGCCTTTGTCTTATACGGCGAAAGTATTGGGAAAACCTATTCGGGACAAAATAGTTCAGCTTTTAAAAGAGGGTATTTCTTTACATTTGATTAATTTTTTAATTGTTAATTATAACGAATTTCAAAAAAGAATTACTGTGGAAGCGCATAAATTATTTGAGGATTTCCAAGAGATTATAAATGTAACTGGTAAAGAGGTTTTTGGAGAGGAGAAGCAAAATAGCACGATAGTTTTAGCGGATATACAGAAAGGAAAATGCAGTGTAATCTTTTCTGAAGCGACAGAAGAAATAGTAATTAAATTTTGTGAGCTCGTTAAAAATAGGACAAAGGATTATCTTACTAAAAATAAAATAGAAGAGGTTTTTATCGCCTTGGGAGTTTCTGCTTATTCTTCTGAGGTCAAGTCTAAGGATTATTCGGGGCAAGACTCGGAAAATTTAAAGATTAAAGAGATTTATATTGGCGCTGAGACGCGTCGCTATAAAAGGGTTAATTATCAAACGGATATTGAGGTTACGCTTCCTGATAAAATAGTGGATTCATTTCAAACTATAGATATTTCTGAAAAAGGGATTTGTTACGCGAGTAACAAGCTTTTAAATATTGGTATGAAGGTAGAAATTAAATTTAGGCTTTTAAGGAAGAATATATTTATTTCTACGGTAGCGCGAGTGAGTTGGACAAAAGAGATGGGGCGTTTAAATAATGAGAAGTCTAATTGGTATAAGCTGGGGTTAGAGTTTATTGGCCTAAAAGGCCAAGATAATCGGATGCTGATTAAAGAATTAAAATTATATTATGCATAAAAAAAGAATACTCCTGGTAGATGATGAAAAGGATCTAGTCTATGCTGTTACCTTACAGCTAGAGGCGGCCAATTTTGAGGTTTTGCCGGCTTATGATGGGCAGGAAGCTTTGGATAAAGTGCGTAAAGAAAAGCCGGATTTAATTATTTTAGATTTAATGCTTCCTAAGATAGACGGATTTAAGGTCTGTCGTATGTTGAAGTTTGATGAAAAATATAAACATATTCCAGTTATCCTTTTTACTGCACGCGCTCAGGAATCAGATAAAGAAATAGGTAAAGAGGTTTGTGCGGATAGCTATATTACTAAGCCTTTTGATCCACAGCAGCTCTTGAGTAAGATTAAGGAGTTGCTAAACTAACCTGTGAATATACGTATTATTGTTTTCTCTGTTTTGTTTGTTTTAATGGTTAATATTTTTGGTTATTGCCAGGCAGTTGATGATGTATTTGGACAATTAAAGTTGGAACTTAAAAATCAAGGCGTATCTGATCAATTTATAAAGATTTCAGAAAATTCAGTAAAAAGAATGATCGTTACGAAGGCAAAAATATCTGATATAAAAATTGTGCTCTTGGATTTATGGAGTCAGGGAGTAAAGGGCAGAGCTTTAAAAAATGCGGTAGCGGCAGTAGCTGAGTTAGTGGCCAGCGGGGATAATGTTTTAGAGGCTTCTAGTATTGCCTCTGGCGCAGCGCATAAGGCCCAGTTAGAGGGTTTAAGTGGATTTGGCGTGGGAATGAGAGTTAAAAAGGCAGTGGTATCGACAAAAAAAATAGGTGATCTGATCAAGCTTTCAGATATTCAGGAAAAGGCATTTTTGATTTACGGAGAAAAAGACACGATCATTGATCTTGATGATGTTAAATTTCTTTCTTCCAGATTCCTAATTGCGAGGTTAGGATTATAAAAAACGCTGGGCATTTTCTGCATGTGGAGCAGGTAGATATTTTTGATATCTATGCCGATATCTTGCCGGTGCCTCCGTCTTTAGTTAAATAAAAATTATAGGAATGCACTGTAGAATGTTTCTGGGAAGTTGTGAATTTATTCGTTTATCGTTTCATTCTGTATAATAAAAAGGTTTATTAAAAAATGGCATTAATCAGTTTACAAGAAATTAATCTTGCTTTTAGCGGGCCGCTTATTTTTGATTGTATAAATTTACAGTTGGAGACAAGTGAACGTATCGCTTTGCTTGGACGTAATGGCGCGGGAAAAACTACTCTTATGAAGGTGCTGAGTGGCCAGCAACAGGTCGATAGTGGGAATGTAATTGTGCAAAAAGGTATTCAGGTGGCGCATCTACCGCAGGAAGTGCCTGTCGATATTATGGGGACTGTTTTTGATGTGGTGCTTTCCGGCCTTGGAGCACGTGGTGAATTAATTAGCCAGCACCATCATCTTACTCATCGTCTACAAACGGAGCAGACTGGGCAATTATTAAAACAACTTGACGCGTTGCAGGACAAGCTTGACCATACCGATAGCTGGGATGTGAATAATCAGATCCAAGAAGCGATCACAAAGATGAAGCTTGATCCAGATAGTGATTTTACCCGATTGTCTGGCGGACAAAAGCGTAGGGCGCTTTTGGCTAGGGCACTGGTGCTTAAGCCAGAGGTTTTGTTGTTGGATGAGCCGACTAATCATTTAGATATTGATTCCATGCTTTGGCTGGAAGGATTCTTGCTTAATTATTCAGGTACGGTTTTTTTTGTCACGCATGATAGAATGTTTATGACGCGTTTAGCCACCAGAATCCTTGAGCTTGACCGGGGAAAAATATTTAGCTGGTCATGTGATTATAAAACATTTCTCCAGCGTAAACAAGCAGCGCTGGATATGGAGGAAGCGCGGTGGGATCATTTTGATAAAAAGTTAGCCGATGAAGAGATTTGGATTCGTAAGGGTGTTAAAGCTCGGCGATGCCGTAATGAAGGCCGGGTGAAGGCGCTAGAGCGTTTGAGGGAGGAAAAAAAAGAGCAACGCCAAGCCATTGGGCAAGTTCGTGTCCGGGCGCAGAAAGTTGACCATTCGGGCCATCGAGTGGCGAAGATCTCGCAACTGGGTTTTGGATATGGAGAAAAATGTTTGGTCAGAGATTTTACTACTCAAATAATGCGGGGTGATAAAATTGGAGTGATTGGGCCTAATGGTAGTGGTAAGACAACATTATTGCGTCTTTTATTAGGAGAACTTACGCCTCAAAAAGGAAAGGTGAGCTTAGGGGCTAATCTGCAGATTGCTTATTACGATCAGTTGCGTGAACAGTTGGATGAAGAGGCGACGGTGGCTGAGAATGTTAATGGAGAGTCTGATACGATTATGATTAACGGTAAGCCTAGGCATATTATTGGATATTTACAGGATTTTCTTTTTACGCCTGATCGGGCGCGTACACCGGTGAAGGTTCTCTCGGGCGGGGAACGTAATCGTCTTATTCTGGCACGGCTTTTTTCTAAGCCTTCAAATGTTTTAGTTATGGATGAACCGACCAATGATTTAGATATCGAGACTCTTGAACTATTGGAAGAATTATTATTGGAGTATCCGGGCAC
>CAYHRM010000055.1:0-8059 GCA_964359035.1 uncultured Planctomycetales bacterium | reverse complement strand
AAAGAAGCGTTGAATATTTATAAGCGGATTATTGAACAGGCTCCTTCGGCATTAGAGGTAGGGTTTGTCCAGGAGAGAATTGATGGAATTAGAGAAAATATGAAAATGGAAAAAGTACATAGATAAATTTTATCCGGAGTGATTTCTTGCCGGTGTTATATTGATGGCAGGCTTGAGTTAGATAATTGGTTAGAAATTAATCGTGGATTAATTAAGAAACTAGTTGACTTATTCCTGAATGTTAATAAAATGAATCAAATGGAGGGCTAATTATGATTATTGAGATTGGTATAACTGCTGGTGAGATTTGGCATTTTCTGGATCAAAAAGGGGAGGTCAGCTTACAGGATTTGATTAAGGGTATTGATCGTACTCCTGAGAATATTTTAATGAGTTTGGGTTGGCTTGCTCGAGAAGGCCATGTTGTTTTGGTACAAGTAAATAACGATTATCGAATTTATTTAAGAAAAGATGCCTAATTGCGTTAAAAAGGGAATGATACTTTTCATTGTCATTGGGATCCTTGTGATTGTGGTGATTTTGAGTACGGTTATTCTTAGGGTTATAACCAGTCATTCACGTTTAACCCATCATCAGGTAAGTAGG
Source organism: uncultured Planctomycetales bacterium (assembly GCA_964359035.1). Lineage (GTDB taxonomy): Bacteria > Omnitrophota > Gorgyraeia > Gygaellales > Profunditerraquicolaceae > UBA6249. Next base: position 7,453 of record CAYHRM010000055.1, on the reverse strand, counting down.
ATTCAGGCCCAGTATGCAGCTAAAGCTGGGGTGCTTTATGCCTTGGATTCATTAAGAAGAAATGATCCGGTTTCTGCTGCATGTTGGGCTGGAAGCGGTATGATTTTGCGTAGTTCGGGTCCAGGCGCATGTGTCATTGTTGACCCTAATCTACCTAGTTCAACTTTTGTGGATATTACCGTATGTGGTCCTTGCTCAGGGATTACTGGTACGCGGAAAGTAAGCGCTACGGCTACCTACACCTACACCCCGTAACAAACTCGTTAAACAAACTATTATAATCTAAGTAAGTCTATAATACTGTTACATGCTTTAATATGTGTCAGTATCTCCTCGCTGTTAATCTCGCCAAGTAAGTATAAGTAAGTCTATATAAAAAAACACTTGACAAAATAAGTACGTTATGTTTTAATTAATACCATAGTAGTTTATACCTAAAGGAAGTAATACCTATGTCAAGATTAATCGATATTGATGAGTTAGCGGATTATCTAAAATTGAAGAAGCAGACTATTTATAACTGGCTTAATCAACGTAAGATTTCTGGGATTAAGGTGGGTGGAGTTTGGAGGTTTGACCGTAAGGATATTGATAGCTGGTTAAGATCTAAGAAACGCGAATCGACGACACCGACTCCGGGAGATAACTTATGAATTCTTTAGGCATATATTTTGGGATTAAGGACATTAATCTGGTGGAGACCAGTGGTAATAAAATTTTGAACAATATTCGCCTGCCGCATCCTAAATTAGAAATATCTGGATTAGAAGAGAAAGTTCCTACTGATGTAAAAATAATAGCTTTACTTAAAGACGCTTTTCGCACTTATCGTATAAATGCCAATGAGGCAACTTTTTGTATTGCCGGACAAGATTTGGTTATTCGCACTTTTGAAATTCCATTGCTTCCGCCGAGTGAATTAAGGGGAGGGGTTAATTTTGAGGCAAAAAAATATATCCCCTTTAAACTCGAAGATCTGGATTATGATTTTCAGGTATTTTTTAATAAGAAGAATAAAACTAGCCTGGTTCTTTTTGTGGGGATAAAAAAAGAGATTCTAGCTAATTATGTTTCGATTGCTAAACAGCTTAATCTTAAAATTAATGCTTTAGAGTATTCAGCTTTTAGTGTTCTGCGTTTTTTAAAACTTGCCGGTATCAGCGGGAGTGGCGTAGTTGCTACTCTTTGCTTTGATTTAAATAATGAAGACGAAGCGAATTTTACAGTTTTTGAAAACGGGTTTTCTTTGTTTAGCCGTGATTTTGATTTTTCCGGCGAACCGGTCGGGTTTGAGCAGACCGTTGAATCAGATCTGATGCAAAAGCAGGAAAAATTAAAGAATGAAATTAGGATTTCTTTTGATTACTATAATCGCAAACTTCCGGATAAAATTGTAAAAGTTATTTATGTTGTTTCTGATAAAGAAAGCCATGCAGGGTTAAAGCCTTTTTTTGCGGAATCTTCTATGCCGGTTAAATTTGTCGAGACGCAAAAAATTTTAGGTAAAACCATTAATTACTCTTCAACTTTAGTTAAAGGTTTTGCCGCCGCTTTATTTAAGAAAGCAGCGCTTAAGATTAAAATAAATCTTATTGGTTCAAGGCTTAAAGCTTCCCGTGCGGCAGCTACGAGTAGTCCATTTGCCTTATTGGAGGGCATTAAATTAGATTTAAAATATGTTTTTTTAGGCGCAGTTGTGTGTATTGCTGTTTTTGGCCATGGAATAATGCGTACGCAGCTTAAGCAGAAAGAGTTAGAAGAGATTAAAAATAAGCGCGTAAATATTAGTACTGTTTTGGCTAGTGATGATTTTCAAGAGCTGTCGACAATAAGTACTAAGTATGATAAAAAAATTGCGGCATTAGATAAATTAGTTAAAAATCAAATGTATGTTACTCCTCTGCTTAGCAGTATTCCTCAGGCTTTACCAAAAGGGGTGTGGTTGGAATCCTTTAATCTTACCCAAAGCAAGGGTGAGCCTATGCAGCTTGATATTGTGGGGCAGGTTTATCTTGAGGATAGTGATAAGGAATTTGAGTTGGTAAATATTTTTCTTGCCAATTTAAAAAGAGGCCGTGTATTTCCCCAGTATTTTAAAGAAATTGCTATCGGTTCTATTGATCGAAAAAGCGTGCAGGATAAAAACATTGCGGTTTTTAAAATTACCTGCAAGAATTTTCCGGAGAGAAAATAGCATGATGCATTATGAGCTAATTGAAAGAAGTAAAAATAAAATTATAAATCTTATTGTAATTATTTTAGCATTGATCTTGGCTTTTCAATTTTATAAATCTACCAATGAAAGAGTAAGTTCTTTAATCCAACAACAAAATAGTGAATTAGAAAAAAATAAAGTTATTGAGGATATTGCTATCCTGGAAAAAAAAGCGGATGCATATAAGAAGGTGTTTATTAAAAGAGACCTCTCTTCGATTATGGATACAATATCCAGTATTGCTAAAAACACTTCTGTTAAGATTATTTCTGTAAAACCTTATACGGTTGAGGATATGGGCAACTATTCTAATTCATCATTTTTAATTATGTTGAGTGCGCCCAGCTATCATGCCTTGGGTGATTTTATTAGTAAAATTGAAAATCATGATGATATTTATTTAGTTAATGAGATTAGTATTAATTCTAAAGTACCTAATTCTACTGAGCCAGGGGCTAAAGTTGATTTGGATGTTAACTTAAAAATTAACACTACATCTTATTTATAAATGATGAGCCGATTGTGTAAATATATAATATTTGTATTTTTTCTAGCTATGGTAATTGATCAAAAGATTATTGTCTCGGCGGAAGAGGTTGCCGCAGAGATGAAAATTGCGCGTCCGGTGGTAACATATGAATCTAATAAATTACGCGATCCTTTTAAGAGCTATTTAATTAAAGAAGTAATAAAAGATGAGTTGCCGGAGAATGGCGAGCCAGATAAGCCGAAATTGGATCTTAGTAAACTAAAGGTGCAGGGAATAGTTTGGGGGGTCAAGACCCCTCAGGCAATTATTAATAATAAGATTTTGATGATTGGTGATTTAATCGATGGTGCGGAAATAGTGAACATAGAAAAAAGTGGGGTTACTTTAAGTTTCGCGGGTGCGGAATTTGTTTTAACTGTTTCTAGACAAGATTCAGTTAAAGCGGATGAAACTAAGTAAATAATCTTCCCTTATCGTAAGAGCTTGAGGGTTATTTTCCCTTAAGCGCCGGAGGTTGGGGAAAAATGAGGAGGAATAAATGAAAAAAATATTAATCATTAACGTATCTGTTTTTTTGCTGATGCTGGCTTTTTTTGTGACGCGGTTAAATGCAGATCAACCGCCGTCACTTATGGCTCCGGAGCCCAGTATTTCTATGGATTTTCAAGACCTTAGCCTTAAAGATATTTTAAAGGTATTTTCTATGCAGGCAGGAATGAATTTTATTTCTTCTGAGGCGGTGCAGGATAGAAAGATTACTCTTTATTTGGATAAGGTCCCGCTGAGCCAAGCGATGGATAAAATTTTTAGCGCAAATAATCTTTCTTATGAGCTAGATAGTAAATCTAATATTTTTGTAGTTAAAGAATGGGGAAAGATGGAAACAGAGACAGTGACTAAGGTTTTTTATCTGAAAAATGCCACGGTTACTGTTGCCTCTTTGAAAGAGGAATTATCTAAAAGTTTTAATCTTAGTGATAGTAATGTTGTGGCTAGTTCTAGGAGTAAATTTAAAGAGGAAAACGAAGGTGGGATTACTAGCGCGGTTAAAAAATTGCTTTCCAGCGCTGGTTCGATGATGGAAGATTTCCGGACGAATAGTCTTATCGTTACGGATACGCCCATGAAAATGAAAGTGATTAGCCAGGTAATTGCATCATTGGATGTGTCCATACCGCAGGTGGTACTGGAAGTGGAAATGTTGGATGTGAGTAAGAATGTGGTAGATAAGGTAGGGTTTAGGTTTGGCGATACACCTTTTACGGCGATACTTACTGGTGCTACTGTTGCCACGGGCTTTCCTTATGGTGGTTGGGGTAATACTTTTAATGCGGCTAAAGGTTTGTTATCGATTAATCCCGCTGGAGATACTTATGATATGCAGTTGGATTTTATGCGGACACAAACGGATACTAAATTTTTAGCCCGGCCTAAGTTACTTACTTTAAATAATGAGACGGCAGAGATCTCGATTACTAAAGATGAAATTGTCGGTAGAGAAGATACTACAACTTTTAATGGTTCCGTGAGTACCACTGCCAGCGTATATTCAAGATCAACCGATTTAGCTTTAACTAAAGAAGGAACGGGTATTTTTCTTAGAGTAACTCCGCAGATAAATTTGGATGCTAACGAGATTACGATGGTTATAAACCCAAAATCAAGTGTTTCTAGTGTAAGCTCTTTGAGTTCAGCGAGTAATCCACAATCAGATGTAGAGGTTAGAAGTACAAAATCCATAGTTAAGGTTAAAGATGGGGAAACTGTAATTTTGGGTGGGCTTATTCATCAAGATAAAGATGTTACGGTGAAAAAGTTGCCGATATTAGGCGATCTTCCTTTGGTGGGTATGTTCTTCAGGCATAAAGATCAAACTGGCCTGGAGCGTGAATTAATAATTTTTATTACTCCGCGCATTGTTCGGGATAAGGCGGAGGTTAAAACAGTTCAAATGGCGAATATTCAACTGCCGATTAGAGAGCAAGGCGTGGCAGTTGCCCCAAATCGCGACTATATTATTAATTCTAATATGAATAAGTTTGATAAGAGTATTAATGGTAAAAGATAATTATTTAAGATTAGGTGATTTTTTATTAAAAGAAGGCATTATTAATGCCACCCAGCTGGAGAAAGCGGTTGTCGCGCAAAGGCAGCAGGGCGGGCGTTTAGGTGAAATACTGATTAAGTTGGGAATAGTTAAAGACGAGCAGATATTGGCGGCTCTCGGTAAGCAGTTGAATATGCCTTATTTTTCGCATGGCACCGGGATGCTCAAACCGGCTATGGACCAAGGTTTAGAGGATCTTGTCCCGCATGATTTTGCTCTGAAGAATGTTGTTTTGCCTCTTTCGCGCATGCTCAGATCTTTAACCGTGGCCTTATCTGATCCCTTAGATATCCTACTGATTGATAGCCTGAGAAAGTTAACCGGTAGTGAAATCAATCCGGTGATTGCTACGCGTTCTGATATTTTAAAGGCGATTGAAGAATTTTATGGTAAATCTTCAATGCTTAAGGATGTCGTTGATTCTAGCTATGTGATGGATTCCTCATTTGTTAAGGAGTCTGAGGATCTGGGGCAGGAACTTAGCTTGGATAAGTTGATTGCTCGGTCAGAAGAAGCTCCGGTGGTAAAATTAGTGGATTTAATTATTCGCCAGGCGATTGGCGAACGGGCTTCGGACATTCATATTGAACCTTTTAAAGATCGAATTTCGTTGCGTTATAGAATTGATGGTAAACTTTATGAGATACCCCCGCCAGCCAGGCATCTGCATCTGCCGCTTGTTTCGCGTATAAAGATTTTGGCTAAACTTGATATTTCGGAAAAGAGATTGCCTCAAGATGGAGCGATTTTAGTGAGGATTGATGAACGGCCGATCGATATTCGTGTTTCTATAATTCCGACAATTTATGGAGAAAAAGCGGTACTACGAATTTTAGATCGCGGTGGAATAACCTTAAATTTAAATTATATGGGATTTGATGCAAATCAGTTGGAACAGGTGCGTAAGGCAATATTTTCTCCTTACGGATTAGTTTTGATTACTGGGCCCACGGGAAGCGGGAAAAGTACCTCTCTTTATGCTTTTTTAAATGAAATAAAAAGTCCGACTAAAAATATTGTTACCGTTGAAGATCCGGTAGAGTATAAGATGGATGAGATTAATCAGGTTCAGATTAAGCCGGAAATTGGGCTTACTTTTGCTGCCGCTTTGCGTAGTTTTTTACGACAGGATCCGGATATTATGTTGGTGGGAGAGATCAGAGACTTAGAAACTGCGCAGATCTGTATTCGTTCAGCGCTTACTGGGCACTTAGTTTTAAGCAGCTTACATACTAATGATGCCCCCTCGGCAATAAATCGACTTATGGATATTGGTATTGAGCCATATATGCTTGCGCCTTCACTGCTAGCAATTATTGCTCAGCGGCTTGTGCGTAAATTATGCCCGGACTGTAAAGTGGCCTATGAACCTACGAGCGCCCAGCATAAAGGTGCTTCTATTAAGGCGGAATTAATTTATGGGCCTAAGGGATGCGCAAAGTGTAGTAATACTGGATATAAAGGCCGGGCTTGTATTGTTGAGGTTTTGCCTGTTACTTTGGAGATACAGGATTTAATTAACCAAAGAGCGTCTTTTCAGAAAATACGCGAAGTAGCTAGAGCTGCTGGTATGCAAACGCTTTATGAATCAGGAATTAAAAAGGTAGAAAGCGGTATAACTTCTTTAGAAGAAGTTCTTTCCACTACTTTGGGAGCAGAGTAATGCCTAAGTTTTATTATATTGCCAGGAATCGTGCGGGAATCAAGGAAACTGGCATAGAGGAAGCCTCGGATGAAGAAGGTGCTGTGGCTAAGGTTCAGGCTAAAGGATTAATTGTCGTTAATATTATTCCAGAAGGTTCTGGGTCGCCGGACGATTATTCCAATGAAAGTTTTATAAAAATCAGGATTAAGCCTAAGCATGTCAGGGTTACGAGTGAAGATCTAATGCTTTTTTGCCGGCAATTATCTACTTTAATTGGGGCGGGTGTGACGATATTGATGAGCCTGGAAATTATCTCTAAACAGGTAGCGAGTAAGAAGCTTTATGATGTGAGTATGGATTTAGAAAAAAGAATGGAAGCGGGCTTAAGTTTTCATGAAGCATTGGCGTTGCATCCTAAGATTTTTTCTGATCTTTGGATTAACCTTGTAGAAAGCGGAGAGGCGAGCGGAAATTTGGCTGTGGTGTTAAGCCGCCTTGCTTCATATCTAGAAAAGGAAGCGGAGTTTAGAAATAAGATTATTTCTGCCTTGGTGTACCCGGTGATTTTAACCTTGGTCGGTGTGGGGGCGCTTTTATTTTTAACTTTAAAAATAATACCATCTTTTGCAGAAATATTTAAAAGTTTTGATATTAAATTACCCGTGCTTACTCAGGTCTTGGTAAATGTAAGTGAATTTTTGAGAAAATGGGTCATTTTATTATTTTTGTTAATAGGTGGAGGTATTTTTTCCTTTCAAAAGTATATACAAACCAAGGCCGGAAGATTGAATTTTGAAAAGTTTCAATTTAAATTACCGGTGTTTGGGGAATTTTTTTTAGCTTTTAATATTGAGAAATTTTCATCTGAAATGGCTACGCTTTTAGAATCGGGTGTTCCGATCCTTTATTCTCTGGAAATATCCGGGCGTAGTGTGAATAATCTAATTATGGCGGATATAATTCGTAAAATTAAGGAAGATGTGCGGGGGGGTAAGC
>CAYHRM010000054.1:0-8105 GCA_964359035.1 uncultured Planctomycetales bacterium | reverse complement strand
TCATCCTTGAATTTTACAAAAACTTCACAACTTTTACTGTAATCTGCCTGCTGAAAATATGCCATTCCTAGGGTATACCAGGCATCTGGTATAAATTTAGATTGTGGATATTTTTTTAACATCAATCTAAAAGAAGTAATCGCTTGATCATAATCTAATCTTTTAAATTGCACGCAAGCCAATTGATATTGCGCATAATCAGCATCCGCTGAATTCGCATATAATTTTATAATTTTTTCATAAATTTCTTCTGCCCTTACAAACTCCTGCGTGTCTTCATAGGCCTGGCCAATTTGAAAAAGTAAATTAATCTTTATCGCCAAGCCATTATCATTTTCGATAATACTATTATAAACATCCAAGCTAGAATTAATTTGTCCCTGCTTAATATAAGCTACGCCTAAATTATAATTAAGCTTATCAATTAGTTCTAGCGGCAGGCTATCCTGATCTGCCGCTTGATTAATTTTATCCAAAGCTTCTTTATAAATATTTATGGCCTGAGCATATTCAGCCAAATTATAATGCGCATCAGCTTTACCCAAATAAGCCTGCAAAGATATCAACTGATCCGCACCAAGATTAATCAACTGCTCATATAGCTTTTTAGCCTCATAAACCCGATTAGTCGCGGACATTAACACCGCCTGGCCTAATAAAAATATATCTAAACTTTTTTTATCCAAAGCGGTTGATTTTATATCCACCAAGACTTCCTCGGCTTCTTTATATTTTGCAAGCTTAAGATAGCTCCAACCCAAACCCAGCTTTGCCAATGCTTGAACTTTTGGTTCTTTAAAAACTTGCGCTGCCTTAAGATAATCTTTAGCAGACTGGTCAAAATCATCCAAATAATATTCTGATTCTGCCAGATAAAAATATAGATAAGGCAAACGTATCTGGTCATTACTATAGAGCTTAAAAACAGGCTTAATCTGCGCCTTTAATTCAGAATATTTTTTAAGATTGTACAAACACTCAATTAATTTAAAAGCCGCATCCTTACTTTGGGGCTCATTAGGAAACTTTTCCATCAAACTTTTAAAGGTTTGCATAGCCTGATTGAATTCATTTAACTGTGAAAATGACCAACCTAAAGAATAATATGCCGCCGGAATAAAGGATGACTGGGGAAAATTATCAATTAATTTCTGGTAAAATACAGCTGCCTTTTGAAAATTATTACCCTTAGAATGCACCTCAGCCAACCAAAAATAAATGGCATCTTTAAGATTATCCGCCTGCGGACTACTAGACAAGGCTTCAAGAATATTTAATGCCTCCAGATAACGGCCCTGATAAAAATAGCACTCCGCACTCAATAGAGTTGCCTGCGTAGCTTTAACTGATCCTTTATAATTTTTTTGAAATCTTTCCAACATCCCTAGGCTAACTTCATAGAAACCATCTTCATATGCCTTCTTAGCCATAAAAAGTAGCTCAGTTTCTTTAGGATCCTCATCAGCAAAAACCCCAGAAACAAAAAACAAAATCAAAATTGATACGCCCACAATTTTTATTTTCAACCCCACCCTGCTTTCTCGATGAAACATGCGGCCCTCTAGCATGGCAAATTCATTTGCTCATTAAAACTTCTTTGAGAAACTTAGCTGTATAAGACCTTTTGCTTTTGATCAATTCTTCCGGGCTACCAAAACCCACAACCTCCCCACCCTGATCTCCCCCTTCCGGGCCTAAATCAATGATATAATCAGCGCATTTAATTACTTCTAAATTATGCTCTACTACTACCACCGTATTTTTACGATCAACCAATCTCTGTAGCACCGCAATCAGCTTCGCCACATCCGCAAAATGTAAACCGGTAGTCGGCTCATCCAACAGATAAAGCGTCCTGCCGCTTGAACGCTTACATAATTCTGATGAAAGCTTAACTCTTTGTGCCTCTCCACCAGAAAGAGTCGTGGCACTCTGGCCAAGCTGAAGATAACCTAAGCCCACATCAAACAAATATCCTAAGATATTTTTTATCTTTGGGATATTATTAAAAAGCTCTCCAGCCTCTTCTATCGTTAAGTTCAAAACATCAGCAATAGATTTACCTTTATACTTTACCTCTAAAGTTGCCTGATTAAACCTTAACCCCTTACACAAATCACATTTTACATATACATCCGGAAGAAAATGCATCTCAATCTTTTTTATTCCATCGCCCCCACAAGCTTCGCAACGGCCCCCTTTAACATTAAATGAAAACCTACCCGGCTGATAACCCCGTAAACGTGCTTCCGGAAGCTGTGTAAAAATCTCTCTAATATGGCCAAATACTCCAGTGTAAGTAGCGGGATTAGAACGCGGAGTCCTACCAATTGGCGATTGATCAACTACAACTACTTGATCAATCCCTTGACTACCAGTAATGGATTTAAAAGCACCAGGCTTTTCTTTAGATTTATAGATCCGTTCCGCTAAAGCAGGATAAAGAATGTCACTGATTAATGTAGATTTACCGGATCCAGAAACCCCGGTAACACAGATAAACGTACCCAAAGGAAAACATAAATCAATATTTTTCAGATTATGCTCGTTGGCACCCTGAAGCTGAATACATTTACTTAAACGCCAGTTACGCCGATTAACCGGTGGCTGTATACAAAGTTCCTTACGTAAATATTTTGCCGTCAGGGAATCTTGATTTTTTAAAAGTTCCACTTTATTCCCGGAAAAAATAACCTCTCCTCCGTGCCTACCGGCTCCCGGCCCTAAATCTACAACATAATCCGCAGCCAAAATAGTAGCCGCGTCATGCTCCACGACTACCAAGGTATTGCCTAAATTACGTAATGCCCTTAAAGTCGCCAACAATTTTTCATTATCCCGCTGATGTAAACCAATGCTTGGTTCATCTAAACAATACAAAACTCCCACTAAACCTGAACCAACCTGAGTGGCCAGGCGAATCCGCTGCGCTTCTCCACCGGATAAAGTGGAACTTTTACGATCTAAAGCCAGATAATCCAACCCCACATCGACGCAAAATTTTAACTTTTGAGTTATCTCCTTTAGTGCCTGGTAACTAACTAATTTTTCTTTTTCAGTTAGCACCAACTCCGAGAAAAAAACCAGCGCTTCTTTTATGGACATCGCCGTAATCTGCCAAATATTTTTTTGATTAATTCTTACCGCTAAACTCTCCGGCTTCAGCCTAGCCCCTTTACACGCTGGACAAGAAAGCGTAGACATAAATTTGCTGATCTCTTCTTTTAAATAATCACTATCTGTCTGACGGAACAGTCTTTCTAAATGCCCGATTACCCCTTCAAAAGGCTTATTACCAATTACTTCTTTAGTCCCATAAAAAATAGCCTTTTGCACATGCTTGGGTAATTTTTTAAAAGGAGTATCTAAATCAAACTTTAAGCGATAACTCAGCTCTCGAATAAGCCAACGATAATAAAGAATATAACCTCGGCCGCCCCGTTTCCAAGGAACCAAGGCTCCACCATTAATACTTTTAGTTTTATCCGGAATAATTAAATCTGCGTCAAATTCCAATTTAGTACCTAAACCATTACATTCAACACAAGCCCCATATGGAGAATTAAATGAAAAATTACGCGGTTGAATTTCCCCGTAACTTAGGCCGCAATTTAAACAGGCATATTGTTCGCTAAAAATTAAATCCTTAACCCCCCTGGCGCTAATTATAATTGTGCCCGAACCAGCCTTAAGCGCAGTCTCAATAGAATCCGTTAGCCGCTTAACATCTTGCGACTTAATCGTCAAACGATCGACGACAACTTCAATATTATGAATTTTATATTTAGCTAATCTTATATCTGCCGGAAGCTCATAAATCTTCCCATCCACCCGGGTCCGTACAAATCCAGATTTCTGCACCTGCAGAAAGATATCCCGATGCTGGCCCTTTTTCCCCTGGATCAAAGGAGCCAATATTTGAATATCCTGATTAAGATAAAGATTACTGATGCTCTGGACTATTTCTTGAGCGCTTTGGCTCTTAATGGGTTGGCCACATTTATAGCAATAAACTTTACCTATTCTGGCAAATAATAGCCTTAAATAATCATAAATTTCAGTTTGCGTGGCTACTGTTGAGCGGGGATTACCGCCAGCAGAACGCTGTTGGATAGCAATAGCCGGTGACAATCCGGAAATAAAATCTACATCCGGTTTTTGTAACTGCTCTAGAAACTGCCGGGCATAGCTAGAAAGGCTCTCCACAAATCTACGTTGCCCTTCAGCATAAATCGTATCAAACGCCAAACTAGACTTGCCTGATCCAGATAAACCAGTGACTACAATTAACTTGTTGCGCGGCAGGACCAAATCAATATTTTTTAGATTATGCTCCCGGGCCCCGCGAATAATAATATTATCGTTTTTCATTTAAATAAAACTTAATTATAATTTGTAAAAAAATAGGACGGTTCTATTTTTATAATATAGAGAAACAAAATTTTGCCTCCCTACGAAGAAATTTAAAAAAAATAGAACCGTCCCCATTTTTACTAATTTACTTCTTTTTCTTCTTGCCGCCTCTTTTCATCTTAGCACAAGAGACATCACCCTTCTTATCTAAGAAATAAAGGTATCCGACTTTTCTTTTGATACCGCATTTCTCTACTTTCTTAGGGCTACCTCCCTTTTTGGCTCCCCTTGCCATCTTAGCGCAAGAGACATCACCTTGTTTGTCAATATAATAGAGATAACCTTTTTCCCTTTTGATCCCTAACTTCATTACTTTATCTGCCATTTTTGTACTCACCCCCTTTCTTAAATGAGCGCTTAACTTACGAATACAAAGTATGAGTAAGTTAACGCGCAAATTAATCTTGCCCTTGCTCACAAGGGCAAGGCACATTCATCTATGTGCCGATTTTTATCGGCTGTAAAATTTGTTTTAAAGTCGCAATTGCCGAGAGTACTGCCAAATAAGAAGTCTTGGGATTCTGCGGATGCAAAATATTCTCGGTGCGCGTAAAAATTTTAGCGGCTTTAGATTCAATTAAAATTTCATGAATATTTTTAGTTACCGATGGACTAGCAATAATACGCACTTGTGTTTTATGTATGCCAATACCAGCTAACCCTAAAACTGCAGCCACATTTACGTTCTGGGGGAAATATTTTACGGCTTGCGCAGCAGTTCCCGAAAATAAAATCTTATCTTTTTTTAAACCTGCAAGCTTAAAGTTTTTTTCAACATATTCTACACCAGAAAAGGCTTTAGGATGCTTACGCGTAGTTAAAATTACTTTTTTAACTCCAGCAATATTTGCTGCCTTTAATGCATCTACTCCTGAAATTGCTCCACTGGGAATATAAACTTGAGCATTATTTTTAGTCGCTAAAATAAATAACTCATCTAAATGCTCAACTAACCCCCCCACGCTCATAATCATAACTTTACATCCTGCAGATATGGATTTGCGCGCAATCTCCCATGAAGCGCCAGCAGAGGAAGCCTCAATCACCAAATCCGACTGCTTAATTAAGATATCCAAATTATTCACGCATAATTTAGTACTCTTAGTTAACTGCCGGGAAAGTAGCTGCGCTTTTTCTGGCCGAATATCAAAAATGGCCACCAAGCAAGCAGAGCTAGATAAATTAAACACAACCTCTTTTGCCAAGGAGCTACCAATCGCTCCACAACCAACGATACCAATTTTAAGTAACCTGCGCATGATTTCCTTTAATTATAGTTATAAACCAGATTGTCAATTAGCCGCCGATTGCCAATCTTTACGGCTAGTGCAATCAAACAATTCTGTTTAATTTTCTTAATTTTTTCAAGTTTTTCTAAATCCACAATTGCAACATAATCAATCTTAGCTTGTTTCTTTTTGCTGATCAACTGCTTCATTCTACTGATAATCCTACCAGCATCATGCTGGCCATGGTCAAGCAAAAATTTTGCCAGGCCTAAAGCCTTAAATAAAACTAACGCCTCGCACCTTTGATCTTTATTTAAATAGGCATTACGCGAACTCAATGCCAATCCGTTTTTTTCACGCACAGTAGGTATAATTTTAATTTTAACGGGAAAATTTAAATCTTTAACCATCTGAGTAATAATAATTGCTTGCTGCGCATCTTTCTGCCCTAAATAAAGCACATCTGGGGCAACAAGATTAAGCAATTTAGCAACCACCGTAGTAACTCCACAAAAATGTCCTGGCCGAGATACTCCGCAGAGCACACTGCTTAAGCCTTCCACCTGTATAAAAGTAGAAAATCCCTCCGGATACATAATTTTTTGATCCGGTAAAAAAACTAAATCTACCTTTGCCTGGCGGCAAAGCAAAAGGTCTTTTTTTAACGGCCGAGGATATTTATTAAAATCTTCCTGAGGCCCAAATTGCGCTGGATTAATAAATATGCTCACCACCACCGCGTCATTCTCTCGGACAGCCTGCTTAATTAAACTTAAATGCCCAAGATGCAAAGCCCCCATCGTCGGAACAAAACCAATACGCTTACCACTGCGGCTTACCAACTTAAGCAATCGATTTAATTTGCCTGGATCACGAATAACTTTCATAGAACCTCAATCAAGGGCTTAATCACAAAATCCCGGCTAAACATACGCGCATGCGGTATGGTTAATCTATCTGTTTGCATAAACCTATCCCCATAAAGCAAAATATCCAAATCCATCATTCGAGGGCCAAAACGTACGCTGGGAGTCCTGCCTAATTTATTTTCGATTTTTTTTAATTTTTTTAATAGACTAAGGGGAGAGAAATTAGTTTGAATTTTTAATACAGCATTTAAAAAATTAGGCTGCCCTGCCGGGCCACCACAAGGCAAAGTATCAAAAAATCCTGATTTTTTTATTATTTTAGTACCCTTCAAAGCCCCAATCAATTTAACTGCCAATTTTATGTTCTTTCTGCGATTGCCCAGATTTGAGCCAACGCCAAGATAACAAATAACCATTAAGATATTCTTTTTATACGTTCCAAAGCCTCTTTAATTCTTTGGCCGGAAACAGTCAAAGCCATACGGATATAACCTTGGCCATATTGGCCAAAGCCGACTCCCGGGGTAGCGACAATATTAGCATCTTTTAAAAGATGCGCCGCAAAACCTATGCTATCGGCCTTAGAAGGAATCTTTATCCAAATATAAAATGTGGCCTTGGATTTTATAACGTTCCAACCTAAACCGTTAAGCCCATCAACTAAAATATCCCGCCTTTGCTGGTAAAGCGCACACATACTCTTTAGATAATCCTGGCTTCCCTGCAAAGCAGTAACTCCGGCTAACTGAACAGCTGAAAAAATTCCAGAATCAATATTGCTCTTTACCTTAGCTAATGCAGCCACTAATTGACCATTACCACATGCCCATCCAATGCGCCAACCGGTCATATTATAAGTTTTAGATAAGGAATGAAACTCAATCACCACATCTCTTGCCCCAGGAAATTCTAAAAGACTACGTGGTTTATACCCATCGTAAGACATTTCAGAGTAAGCTAAATCCGAAATAATGATAATCTTATTCTTAGTCGCAAATTTAATAAGCTCAGCATAAAAATCATCACTAGCACAAGCGCTGGTAGGATTATTCGGATAATTAATAAACATAATCTTAGCTTTTTTACGCACCGCTAAAGGAATTTTCCTTAAATCCGGCAGAAATGAATTATCTGCAATTAATGGCATCAGATGAAACTTGCCTCCGGCGAGTATTGTCCCGCCTTTATAAGGCGGATAACACGGATCAGGAACCAGGCTAAAATCTCCCGAATTTAAATAAGCCAAAGGAAAATGCGCAATCCCCTCTTTTGAGCCGATTAACGGCAATATCTCTGTTTCCAAATTTAAATTAACATTGAATCTACGCTTATACCAATCTCCAATTGCGCTACGCAATAACGGCATCCCCTGATCTAAAGCGTAACGATGATTGGCCGCATCCTGGGCTGCCTGGCTTAAGCTATCAATAATAAATTTAGGAGTAGGTTGATCAGGATCACCGATCCCTAGGTCGATAATATCCCTACCTTCAGCGCGCGCCTTACGCTTAGCTTTATCAATTTCTAAAAACAAATACGGCGGCAATGCTTGAACTTTTTTAGATAACTTAAACATATCTATCCTTTCAAAACA
>CAYHRM010000053.1:0-8198 GCA_964359035.1 uncultured Planctomycetales bacterium | reverse complement strand
CATCTGCGGCTTACTTTATCTTTGTGAGGGAGCGAAATATCCAAGCTCAAGATATCTTTATTTAGGAAACTCCAATCCAAAAATAATATCATTCTTCATTACCGCATTAAGAAGATACTACAAAATTGATGAGAATAAGCTGCGCTTTAGCATCGGTTACCGCTGGGATCAAAGCTTTCAAAAACTAAAGAATTACTGGTCAAGGATCACTAAAATACCTAAATCAAAATGCCTAAATTCAATACCTGATATACGCACTAAAGGAAAACCGACTTTAAAAAAAACCTATAGGGGAATTTGCAGAATAGTATATTACAGTTCAACGCTGCAGTTTGAATTACAATCAATCGGCGAAACAATATTAAAAGGGCGGATATAATCCGCCCTTTTAATAAAAAATCTGTGGAGCTGGAGAGGCTCGAACTCTCGACCCCTTCCATGCCATGGAAGTGCTCTCCCAGCTGAGCTACAGCCCCTTAAATTTATCTATTGACCTTTGCTATTTTAGAATATAAAATAGACGACGTCAACTTAAAAATTCTTGCCGAAGTGGTGGAATGGCATACACGTCGGTCTCAAAAACCGATAAGGGCAACCTTGTAAGGGTTCAACTCCCTTCTTCGGCATAATTTACTACAGGGCCAAGTATTATTTTGGCCCTGTTTTTATTGAATATATCCGAAAATTGCCTGATAAATACGCTTAGCGATGATCTGATAACCGCGGGCATTGGGGTGAAAAAAATCACTTTTCATCGCCGGATTAGTAATAATCTTACTTAACAATTCCGAAATAAAAATCGCTTTCTTCTGCGCCGCTAGCTGCTTAAAAGCCTGCCGATACTCCTGCATAAATGCCCCCGCGCTAATATCTACCAGGGCCACCATGGCACCTTTTGCCTGGACGAGATCAATAATCTTGCTCAAATTCTTAACCGTATCCTCTTTAGATATTTTTTTAAGAAAATCGTTCCCGCAAAACTCTACAATTACTA
This sequence comes from uncultured Planctomycetales bacterium, assembly GCA_964359035.1. Classification (GTDB taxonomy): domain Bacteria; phylum Omnitrophota; class Gorgyraeia; order Gygaellales; family Profunditerraquicolaceae; genus UBA6249. Next base: position 7,204 of record CAYHRM010000053.1, on the reverse strand, counting down.
GGCGTGGATTTTTATCCAAAACATCCTTTTCCAAGCGTTTTAAAGCCTCAAAGGTAGTATCTCCATCTACCCCAGCATTAACTACCGACAATCTCACCAGCTTGCCTAGAGCGGTCGGATAATCCTCTTGCGGGTTCGCTCCGTAACCAAAAGTAAGGCTATCACCAAAACAAATAATACTTGTCCCCTGGGCATCTAGATTACGAATTTCTGGTTTTGCACAACCCAAAAGAACAATTAAAGAAATAATAAATATCCCGCTTAACTTAATTATCTTCATATTTTAATCGTAATTGGCCACAGGCCGCATCAATATCCTGCCCACGCTTGCTCCTTAATGTCACGTTCAGGCCGGCTTTAAATAAATATTCTTTAAAAAAATTTATCTGCGTATTATCCGGAGAAATAATTTTAGATTCTGGTACAGAATTTGCCGGAATCAAATTAACTTTAGCCAATCTTAAATCCTTCAGTAGCCTAACTAAGCTTTGCGCTGCGGCTAAATCCGCATTTACCCCTTTAATTAAAATATATTCAAAAGTAATCTGCCGATTAGTTTTAGCAATATATTCCTGACAACATTCTATCAATGCGGCTAAAGGATACTTATTATTTACCGGCATCAGTTGACTACGCGTCTTATCATCAGCGGCGTGCAAAGAAATGGAAAGCTCGATCTGTAAATCTTCGTTTTCCAGCCTCTTAATGGCCGGGATAATCCCGCAGGTAGAGATGGTTATACGCCTGGCTCCGATATTAAAAGCCAACGGAGAATTAATCAAGCGAATGGCTCCCAATACATTTTCATAATTATCCAGCGGCTCGCCTGTACCCATAAACACAATATGCGTCAATTGGCCGCCTAAAACATTGTTCTTTAAATAAAGAACCTCATCTAAAATTTCACCAATGGTTAAATTGCGTTTAAAACCCTTTAAACCACTAGCACAAAAATTACAGTTAAACTTACAACCTGCCTGCGACGAGATACATCCGGTTATCCGTCTGGCTGCCGGAATATTTACTGCTTCCACCAGATTTTTATCCGGTAACTCAAAAAGAAATTTAAGCGTTCCATCGCTAGATTTCTGTAAATCTGCCAAAGCTAAACTCAAAATACTAAATTCATCGGTTAAGGTTTTCCTTAAAAAAGCGGGCAAATTGCTCATTTGGCTAAACTCATAAACGCCTTTTTGATAAATCCAATTAAATATCACCCGGGCGTGATATTTAGGGCTGCCCCAAGAGAGTAGCCTATCTTCCAGCTCTTTTAAGTTTAGCTCTTTAATATCCTGCATGAACAAAAACCTACTTTCTTAACTGCTCCTTATCAATCTTGCCAACACGATTCTTAGGAAGTGCCGAACAAAACTCAAAATAATGCGGAATTTTAAAATGCGCTAAATGCTGGCGTAAAAAATAACGCAGATCTTGCGTAGAAATACTTTTCCCTTCTTTTGCCACCACAAAAGCTTTAGGCACCTCTCCCCTTAATTTGTCTACTACTCCAATTACTGCTGCTTCAGCAATATCAGGATGTTTTTGTAAACTCGCCTCTACCTCCGGCTCAAAAACAATCTCCCCGCCAACTTTAATCATCTCTTTTTTTCTACCTACGATATAAAGAAAACCTTCTGCATCAAACCTCCCCAGGTCTCCGGTATGAAACCAACCTTGGCGTATCGTAGCCTGCGTTAATAACTCATCCTTAAAATACCCTTCGGTTACTACCCAGCTTTTTACTACTACTTCACCGATCTGACCAGCAGGCAGCGCTTGATCGCTATCTGAAAATATCTTTACCGCAATCCAAGGCGCCGGACGGCCCACACTTTCGATGTTCTTTGAACCCATCGGTAAAACTACCGTCGGGGCATTGGTCTCTGTCAACCCCCAGCCATTTAGCAGGCAGGCCTGCGGACAAAATTGCTGAAACCTTCGCAAAGCCTCCGGTGAATTTGAAGCCCCAAAGGTAACAATCCAACGCAAACTAGATAAATCAAACGTCTCAAATTCTTTTAATTGTAAAAGCGCATAATACATCGACGGAACAATCCAAAAGAAATTAATCTTATAATTCTGCACATTTTTTAAGAAATCCAGCGGCGCAAAACGCTCCATCAAAACCACAGTCAAGCCAAAGGTAATCATATTCTGAATATAAATTAATCCGCCTAAATGCGAAAATGGTAAAGCACAAAGTGCTGTATCTTTTACGCTTAAATCTGAATTTACAAAGAAGGCCATTGACTTAGGAGGCGCATCCAGTTGGGCATAATTGATTAAAACGCCTTTGGGTTTTCCCGTTGTGCCTGAGGTATAAAAAATTATCGCATAATCTTTTTCATTAATTTTTATTTCCGGAGCTTGATTTGATCCTTGCGCTAAGAGCTCTTCAAAGCTTAAGCATTCTTTGTCTTCTGATTGACAGGCAATAATATTCTTTAAAAGGGAGAGTTTTGTTTTTAAATTTGCAAATGAGATATTCGCTTTATGCTTGGTAATCAGGATTTTTGCTTCGGAGTGGCCTAAACAAGAGGTTATTTCATCTTCCGTAAGCATGAAATCCAAAGGCACACAACAGGCACCAATGGACCAAATCGCCAGATAACTCAAAATATATTCAGGCCAATTCGGAAGATAAACTGCAATTTTATCTTTGGGCTTTACTCCAAGATTAATTAAACTCTGCGCAAGAGAAAAGACCCTATTTTTAAGCTGCTCGAAAGAAATCTGCTCCTGGCGAAAAATTACTGCAGGCTTATCAGCATATTCTTTTGCACATTTATTTAAGACATTAACAATATTCATTTAGTTATCCACAGAGTAGGGGAGGTTTAAACCCCCCCTACCCTGTTAATATCTCAACTCAAAATCCGTACCAGTAGTTTACTAAGGGCTTGCCGGCATCCGATTTATCTAAAATTATATTTTTAATACGCGTGTATTCCAAAAAACCTTCCTTGCCCAATTCTTTACCGAAACCACTCTGTTTAAATCCACCATAAGGAAGCTGATCATAAAACATGCCATAAGTATTTATCCAAACTGTACCAGCGTTGATCTTACTGGCTAGCTCAGAGGCTAAAAACAAATCCTTACTCCAAATGCAAGCGGCCAAACCAAAATCCACACTATTAGCTAAGCTCGCCGCCTCATCTGTTCCGGAAAATTTATGTATCAAAACTACCGGGCCAAAAACCTCTTCTTTAAATATATGCGAATGTGCGCCAACGTTAATTAATACTGTGGGCTCAAAAAAATAACCATTTTTTAATTCTGCATTTTCCGGTATTTTACCGCCACAAACTATCTTTCCACCCTCTGCCTTGGCTTTTTCGATATAGGCAATTACTTTTTTACGCTGAGCATCGCTAATCAAGGGGCCCATCTGAGTTTCGAAGTTATCAGCTAAGCCTAATTTTATACGCGCAGCCTTTTCCACAAAACTGGCCAAGAAATTATCATAAATTGCTTCTTGCACAAAAATCCTCGACATGGCGGTACACATCTGGCCCTGATTTAGAAAAATCGAGGCCAATGAACTATTCACCGCTACCTCCAGATCCACATCATTAAAGATTAAACTGGCAGATTTGCCACCCAACTCCATAATCATCTTTTTCACATTTTTCGAAGCATACTGTAAAATCTGCTTACCAACTTCGTTGCTTCCGGTAAAAGAAACCATATCCACGCGCTTATCCTCACAAAGCATCTGGCCTATCTTTGCGCCACTACCATTAATAATGTTCACGACACCTTCCGGCAAACCCGCCTGATGAATAATTTTCCCCAACTCTAAAGCCGTTTGCGGAGTTAAGCTAGAAGGCTTTAAAACAACGGTGTTACCTGCGGCGATTGCCGAGGCTAATTTCCAACAGGCAATTAGAAGCGGATAATTCCAGGGAACGATTAAAACCACTACCCCCATCGGCTCGCGAATTAATTTTGCGCTTGCCTCCGGGGAGACATTAATTTCTTCCTCGCTCAGGTAATTCATAAAATTATTCGCCATAAATTCAAATGTTTTAGCACTAGAGGGAATATCCATAAAGGTGGTCTCTTTAATCGGCTTACCGGTATTCTGCATCTCCATTTCCGCCAACAACCCAGCATTATCCAAAATGCCCTGGGCAATCCGGGTAATAAACTCTTTACGTTCCGTTAAAGAAAACTGCGGCCAGAAGCCATAATCAAAAGCTTCTCTAGCACTGGCTAAAGCCAACTCAACCTCTTTTATCGTAGCTAATGAAGCCTCAGCAATTACCTTGCCTGTAGAAGGATTAATAATATTTTGTTTTTCCAAGGTTTCTATAAATTGGCCATTTATATAAAGCGGGCATTTAGAATTCATTTAATCTTTACCTCTCTAAATAAAGCAAACAACCGATTAAAAGGAACATACCATTTGGAAAGCTGGCCTAATTGGCCGCTTAATTTCATCTTTCCTTGTGTAACCGCCACAAATGAATCCAATTTACCTAAAAATACCTGCTCCCATACCGGCGCAGCAGCCGAGATAACAAAAGGGGCCTCTGCATCCATATCTAACTTTATAATTTTTCCTTGTTCAAAATTAAATTTAAAAACCTCGCCACTATCATCAAGCTTAATTGCCAATTTTAAAGTAAGCTCTAACTCTTTACCTTTTTGTAAAATAAATTCATCCTGATTGACTAAATCTACGATAGCCTGAATATGCTCCAAACTAAACATCCGATAAGCCGGCTGGTTACGCTTTAAATCAACTTTTAAAGCAGCATCTAAATCATCCAAAACATCTTTGTCCCATAGCCGGGCAACGGCCGCACTTTTAACGGCTTCTTCTAAGGCCTCAGTAATGCTTAAAGCATTCTGAAATTTATCCGCCATCGCTACCGTCCCATGATTTTTTAAAACTACCAAATTATTTGTCTTTAAAGCGGCAATCACCGGCTCAGGGTCGGTCACCGTGGGAGTTTCTTGAGGAATGACGGGAATATCTCCAAGATAAAACTTAGTTTCAAAGCTCATCGCCTTAAGCGCCTTAGCCACGGCAAAATATCCATTAATTAATGGCGGATGACAATGCACCACGGCTTCTGCCGAAAAATTTTTATAAACTAAAATATGCAAAGGCAGCTCTGAACTAGGCTTAATTTGGCCTTCCTGTTTACCAGTAGCTAAATTTACTTTCACAATATAACTTTGACTTAACTGGCCCAAAAATGTGCCCGTAGCAGTAATAAGAATATTTTCAGCATCCAATTTAGCGCTTAAATTTCCCGATTTAGCTACCGCTAGCCCCACATCATAAAGACGCTTGCCAACTTTAATTATCTCCAGCTTTAATTCATGTTCAGTCATATTTAAACCTTTAAATAAATGTGTCGGGTGATTAATTTTGCCGGCGTAACATCAAAAGCCGGATAATACGCTTTAACCTCTTTAGGCGCCAAATACAGCCCCTGATAAATTTTTAATTCATCCGGCGGCCGAATTTCAATCTTGATCTCTTTACCGCTGGCTAATTTGGAAGCCGGTGGGCACAAAACATAAAAAGGAATCTTAAAATATTTAGCCACTACCGCAATTTGATAAGTACCGATCTTATTGGCAATATCGCCATTTAAAGTTAAATGGTCTGCTCCGACGATAACTTTTGTCACTTTGCCTAATGATAATAAATATGCCACCATGCCATCGGTAATAATCGTTACTTCAAAACCTGCGCGCATAATCTCCCAAGCCGTAAGCCGTGAACCTTGTAAATACGGACGAGTTTCCGTAACATAAAAACTTATTTTTTTACCCTGCTCTTTGGCAAACTGAGCAATCAGCGGCATTAATCCGCTCACATTACAATGCGTCAAAATTACATCCCCATCTTTAAGCAAATCTGCCGTATCTTGTGCTTGTTGAATTCTTTTGCCTTTAAGCATCTCTAAAAAACCTAAAATACTTTTCTCTAGCGGCGCCCCGCTTTTTTCCATCCCTAAAACCATATCTGTTAAAAATTTAAAAGACAGTGTCGGACGAGTAGCATTAATCGCCGTGGCCACCTTAACCAGGTCTTTATGCTGCCGCTGGCTCAAAATAAACGTATACATAACTAAAAGTACCTGCCCGACAGCACGAGTCTTCATCTCTTTGATTGCTCGACATGCCTCCAAGTAATTTCTAGCCTTAATATAAACTAAGCTTTGCGGCAATTTAGTTTCATCAAGGATATAAATTACATTACCTTTTAACTGTATGGGCCAGAATAATGGGGAAAATGTCATATTCGTCCTTTTTTTGCGGGTCCTGTCTTGGGTATTTTCTTGCGCTGACGCGCTACGAAAACACCCAAGCCACCCGCAAAATAAATTTATCCTTTTTCTAATTTCCTTACTAACTCCAAAGCTATTTTAATCAAATTACTTTCGGCCATATAATAAAGCGGATTCATAAAGCCCATTTCACCGGTAATTACATTATCGCTTACAGCTAATATAGAGCCAGCTTTAATATTATAAGTTTGACAGATCGTTAACAGTGTAGAAGAAACCATATCCACTGCCCGGGCACCCTCTTTACGCTTAGCTTCCACAATATCACGCGTTTCACGCAAAAGCGCATCCGTCGTCCAGGCTTTACCGCGATGGACAGTTAAGCCCATACCTTGTGCAATCTCAAAAAGAAGATTAGAAATCTTTTTATCGCTAACGGTTTTAAAATCCTTATCGACATAATACGGCGTTACCCCGTCGCCACGAATAACCTCATCCACCACAAATAAATCCCCAACTTTAATATTTTCATCCAGGGCTCCGGCTGTGCCGATGCGAATAATATTTTGAATTCCGGCATTACACATTACCTCAGTAGTAATCGAAGTATCCGTAGAAAATCTGCCGCCGTTAATTCCAGTAACCTTGATCCCTTCATATGTCCCAGTATACATAGTATATTCCATAAAAGAAAAATTCTTTACCGGATTTTCAAGCCTCTTGATTAAAACATCTAGTCGATCGCGCGGGCCAGGCACAATTGCATATTTGCCCACATCCTGTGGCCTAAGCTGCACCATCTGCGTCAAATCTTTTCCTGTCATATGAACTTCTTTTTGCATCTGCATTTGTTTTCTCCTTATTGATTAACGCGTCTGTCTTGTCTTGTTTCTCGCTTACGGCTTTGCTTTCCATCTCTTGCTTCCGGCGCTGAAAACTTTCGCTGATGT
>CAYHRM010000052.1:0-8418 GCA_964359035.1 uncultured Planctomycetales bacterium | reverse complement strand
AAATCTTTGTGCCGCAGCAAAAGCCAGAAAACTTATAAATTAATATTACGTAATTAGCGTCTGTCTTGGCTTGGATTCGAGTGAGGGCCTTAACTTAAATTAATCTAATGAATTGCAGGAAATATTGCGGTCGATAAATTCAATTATTTTTTGCTGATTGGCGGCAGAAAGATTAGAAAACTCTACCCCGATCCCCGGATATTCATGTGGCTGAACACCCTTGTCCGGAACCCAAACTACGCGCGCTTCCAGCTCCAATACCTCCGGCCTTGGCGCAAGCTTCATCTTAAGCACCACCTCATCTTGCAGTTTAAATTTACCACAACCAAATATAAAAGCCCCAATTGCGCTTAAATTAAGCATCTCAACCTTAAGAGAATCAGAAGAAATATCCCGCATAGATTTTAATTCTATCTTTAAATCAATCGGTAGGCGTTTAAATCTACGGCGTAACTGCATTTTTTTAATATTCTCAATAGCTTTATCTTCCTTAAAACTATTTAAAGCCAGATCTTCAGAAGCATAAATCTCCATTACTCTGTCCATACCGGAAACTGTAAACATATCCCTCAAATGCACTGGGATATTTACAAACTTCATCCTGCCCTGATGGTTAACCACTTCTTTATAAGCAATAACCACCACCGAGATCCCCATATAATCGACTATCTGAATATCCTCCAAATTACAAAGAATATCTACATACCCATCACGCACACATTGGCCGACAACCTCCACCAAATTAGCCGAATCCACGTCTATGCGGCCGCATAAATCCAAAATAATACAATTACCAAATTGCCTTAATTTTATTTCTAGCATAATAATTTAAATTCAATTACCGGATTCCCCTTTAAAGTATTATGCGCCGGACAATTCTTAATAAATTCAAGCAACGCTCTTTGCCGGCGATCATCCAAAGCGCAATCTTTTAAATCTATCTGAACGTTAATCAGTTTAAAATAAAATGGAGCTTGGCTACAAAGTCCGGCAGAAACATTAACCTTAAAATTTTTCAGGTCTAATTTAGCCCCTTGAGCATATTTACAGATATACACACCGATACAGCTGCCTAATCCGGCCAGGAGAGCATCCAACGGAGTTACCCCTTGACCTTGAGCATCGATAATAAATTCACCCACCCCCACCTTAGCAGTAAAAGCTAAATTTTGATTATGCGTGACCTCAACCTTATACATTGCTAAACTCCTTTCTAATTTAATAAACACACGATTTTCTTTTATCGCCAGATCAAAATAATTTACCAAAACTATTTACGATTACTCCTGCGCAAAGCCTTAACCATGCGCTCGTAGGCTTCCTGTGGAGTTTTGCCTTCCGTAAGATGCTCACAACAAACTGCGGCAAACCCAGACCTATTCCTAATCTTAAAAATCTCTACTTTTAAATGACCAATTTTATCTAACATTTAAAATTAATGTACTTCGATCTTAGCCTGACTATCAAAAGGATTGGTGCGCATAGCCAAAGAAAACAAATATGGATAATCTCCTTTAAGATGTTTCATATAAAGTAACCACTGACTAATCAATTGTCGATAAGCTCGCTTAAGATCACCGGAAAGGTGCTCATAATCTGTAGAGGTTAGATTTTTTAAATCAATGCGCCCTTCCAACTCCTCCGTAAGATGAAAGACTGCCCAAAGTAAGTCTGTAAAAGATTCATGCTCCAGGAGATTTTGATTTTCCAATAAAGCTAACAAAAAAGCGCGCTTTTTAACTAAAAAACTTTTTAAACTCTCTAGATCTCCTCTTTTATAATCAATATTACAGGTAAAACTTGTAATCTCCTTTTGCAGCTGCTTAAACTGTAAATCCGTCCACTCTGAGCGCACAACTAACTTTTTAGCGAAAGTAGAGCTCTGGGCATCAAAAACAATGCAGAATTTAATTAATTCCCGGCCAACTTCACTAAAAAAAGCACCGATGACCATATTCATTTTTTTAAACAACGCTTGCTTTTCTCGATGCACAAGAAGATTATGCACGACCAGAGTAACCAAAAAAACTTCCAAAAATAAAAAAGCGATATCTCCAATCAAATAAATAAAAATATGCCGGGCATCTCGAAAGATTAAAAAGTGGATATAATAAACCAGACCTGAAAGCATAATCAAAATCGCTCCTAGGATCACTTGCCAATTGAATATTTTTTTCATTTTCGTTTCCCTCTAACGCGATATTTTAATTATTTTATATTTTAAAATTCCAGCCGGAATTTTAATTTCAGCGACTTGATTTTCCTTATGGCCCAATAAGCCTGCGCCCACCGGAGAACTTATAGAAATTTTATTTTGATTATAATCAGCCTCTAGCTCCGAAACCAAGGTATATTCCAACTCTTCATCGGTATCCATATCCCTTAATTTTACCGTTGCCCCAATCAGAACTTCATCCTTAGGGATATTTTTATCCAATATGCGTACTCGCGCCAGTTTATCTTCCAGCTCAATAATATGTTTTTCATTATACCCCTGGGCTTCTCTGGCAGCGTCATATTCTGCATTTTCGCTAATATCTCCTTGCAACCTTGCTTCTCCCACTGCCTTAGATAACAGGCGGCGCTTAGTAGTTTTTAAATTTTCTAGCTCATTAACTAATTTTTCATATCCTTCTTGTGACATATAAATTTCACCAGACATATCAACTCCTTATCTAACTTGTGAACACCCACGCTCTTACCTTTTAGCGTGGAATAATTTAGTTTAATTGTTTAATAATCTGAATATTCTTATTTGTCGCCCCGCGATTTTTTATAATTAATTCGTAGGCACGCTCAACTATCCCCTTAACCATAAGATTACTATTTAGAAGTTCTTTCACTTTATCCGCTAGCTCCTGACTATTACCGGCCATCAGCGCAGCCTGATTAGCTAGAAATAATTCGCTAATATCCCGAAAATTAAACATGTAAGGGCCAAAAATTATTGGTTTTTTTAAACTCGCCGGCTCAAGAATATTATGGCCACCATGCTTAATCAAGCTCCCTCCGACAAAAACAATGTCCGCCGCAGAATAATAATTAAACAATTCTCCGATCGTATCCAAAATAAACACCGGATTATTCATACAAGTTGGACATGCCCCGGTTATGCTAGAAATAAACACGGGGACAAAACCATAATCCGCCGCTAATCTAGAAATCTGGTTACTTCGCTCAGGATGCCGCGGAGCAATTAAAAGTTTTAATTTAGGAAAAGCAATCAAAAGCTCTTGATAAGCTTTAAAAATTAATTCTTCCTCTTGCGGATGAGTACTTCCGCAAACCAATAATTTATCATCTTGAAACAACCAAAGCTTCTGCCGGTAAGCCAAACAATCAATTTCTGTAACAGCTTCTAAATTAAGATCAAATTTTACATTACCGGTAACCTGAATGTTTTGCTTGTCGACGCCTAAGCTTTCTAAGCGCCGAGCATCCAAATCTGTCTGCACACAAAATTGCTTAACCATTCTTAAAATTGGCCGAATAAAAAATTTAATTGCCCGATATCCGCCATAAGAGCTATCTGAAATCCGGCCATTAACTGTAACAATCGGTATCTGTAGCTTATGTAAACAACTAATCAAATTCGGCCAAATCTCTGTCTCCGCAATAATAAACATACAGGGATTAATTCTCTTTAAAACGCGTTTAACAATAAAACTAAAATCTAAAGGCAGATAAGTTAAAAAATCCCCCTCATTAACTAGGGCCTTGGCGATCTTATTTCCCGTTGCCGTTACGGTAGAGATAACTATTTTTTTCTGCGGATAGGCTTTTCTTAGCTGGACAACTAATCCTTTAATCGCCACGGCCTCCCCTACACTTACAGCATGAATCCAGATCGGCCTGTCTAAATTAAGTTGAGCCGGTAAAAAACCCAAACGCCGAAGAAAACCCGCGTTAATTTTTCCGCGTAAAAAATATACCGGCAAATAAAATAAAGCCAAAATTAAAAATATCAGATCATAAACGATAAACATATTTTTTAAGCATGTGGGTGCGCCTTATCATAAACACTCTTTAATTTATCCGTGGTTAAATGGGTATAAATCTGCGTAGAAGATAAATTCGCATGCCCCAGAAGCTCCTGCACTGTACGCAAATCTGCCCCATGATTTAAAAGATGCGTGGCAAATGAATGCCGAAAAGTATGCGGAGAAACTCCCGGCTTCATTCCGGAGGCATTAAGGTATTTTGCGACTAAAAAACGCACTCCGCGCGTAGTAAGGCGTTGCTGATGATTATTTAAAAATAAAACATCCGTCTGTTTTTCTCTTTTCTCTAAATACTTCCTAATCGAGGCCAGCGCGGTTTCCCCGATAGGCACGATCCTTTCTTTTTTACCTTTGCCTCTTATTTTAAGAATGCCGCTGATAAAATCAATGTCCGCTAAATTTAATCCTACCAGCTCTGAAATACGCAAACCACTGGAATAAAATACTTCTAAAATTGCCCGGTCACGCAGGCCGATGGAATCTTTCTGAGTTTTAGCAAAAGCAGATTCAATCAGCCGATAAACCTCCTCCTCGGTCATGAACGAAGGCAAGTATTTTTCTAACTTGGGGCTAGAAAGCATCAGCATGGGGTTAGTTTTAATATGCCCTTCACGGCAAAGAAATCGAAAAAAACTGCGCAGTGTCGAAAGCCGGCGGCCAACCGTACGCTTCATCAAATTCTTTTCTTTTAAAACGGCGAGATATTTTCTTAAACTCAAATAATCAATTTTCTCCAGCGGCGTTCCCACAATAAATTTATTAAACCCCTGCAGGTCTAATTTATAATTAACAACCGTATGGCTAGAATAATTTTTTTCAATTTCCAAATACCGCACAAACTTATCTATATATTTATCCATAGTTATTCTTTATCTTCTGGCAAGGTACGTGAGGTAAAGGTGCACTTGGGAAAATTTGAGCAGCCATAAAAAGCTCCTCTCCGAGAATGACGCTCAATTAATTCCCCGCCGCAATTTTCAGTAGGGCATTTAACACCGCTGGTTATAGATTTTGAATTCTTACAGGTCGGAAAATCAGAGCAGCTTAAAAATTTACCCCGCCTGCCCCATTTAATAATCATCGGCTTACTACATTTTTCACAAAGCTGGTCAGTAGTAATCACCTCTTTAACAATATTGGCTTGCGCAAAATCCAAACTCTCCTTAAAAGGTAAATAAAATTCTTCTAATATTTCCGTGCTGCTTAACTTACCCTCAGCGATTTCATCTAACTTTTCTTCAATAGAAGCGGTAAACTTTACATCAATAATCTTCGGGAAATATTCTACCAACATATCGTTCACCTTAAAACCTAATTCCGTAGGATTTAAATAACCTTTAATTCGGCGCACATAATCACGCAAAATAATCGTATAAATAATCGGTGCATAGGTCGAAGGTCGGCCGATCCCTTCCTCTTCCAAAGCCTTAATCAATGAGCTATCCGAAAACCTAGCCGGAGGCTTGGTAAAATGCTGTGAAGGAACAAGTGCTTTTAAACCCAGTAACTCACCTTTTTCTAAGGGCGGAACGACATTTTTAGCTTTTTCTTTTTCCTCATCCTCTTCTTCTTGCTCCTCAGTTTGAATTTTATTATACGCCGCCAAAAACCCCTCAAACAATAAATGACTTCCATTTGCCGCAAACAAATATTTGTCCGCTAAAATATCCACCGAAGTTGCCAAAAACTCCGCCGGCTTCATTTGACTAGCTAAAAAACGACTATAGATTAATTCATAAAGCCGTATCTGATCATGATTAAGAAAATCTTTTAAGCTTTCCGGTGACCGCGAAACGTAGCTCGGACGGATTGCCTCATGTGCTTCCTGCGCAGACTTCTTAGCTTTATAAACATTAGGTTTTTCAGGGAGAAAATTTTTACCAAAACTTCTTCCGATATGTTCGCGCACTTCTTGGATTGCCTCTACCGCCACATTCGGAGAATCCGTACGCATATAAGTAATCAACCCTACCGGATTATCTTCACCAATATCAATGCCTTCATAAAGCTGCTGAGCAATTAACATCGTCTTAGAAGCGTTAAATCTAAATTTATTAAACGCCTCCTGCTGCATAGTGCTGGTAATAAAGGGCGCCGCAGGATTACGTTTCTTTTCAGTCTTTTTAACCTCAATAACCTTAAATTCTTTATCTTTTAGCTGATCACAAATTACTTGAGCATCAAGTTGACGACCAATCTCAATTTTTTCCAGCTTAGCAATAAAATTACTCTCCCCAGAAACTTTGGGCTTAAATAATTCCGCGGCAATCTCCCAATATTCACTGGCAACAAACTTCTGAATCAACCGCTCCCTTTCCACAATTAACCTTAATCCTACGGATTGCACGCGTCCGGCGCTTAGGCCCCGGGCAATTTTTTTCCAAAGCAAAGGGCTCAAAAAATATCCCACCATGCGGTCCAAAACCCGGCGGCCAACTTGAGCCTCAATCATCTTAGTATCAAACTCACGCGCGTTTTTAAAAGCCTCCGCCACCGCATGCGGAGTAATCTCGTGGAAACTTACCCTTAATACATTTTTACCCTTAAACACTTTCTCTTTAATTTGCCAGCCAATTGCCTCACCCTCCCGATCAGGGTCAGTAGCAATATAAATATTTTCTTTGCCCTTAACTTCCTTTTTTAATTGTGCTAATATTTTTTTTCGACCCGGAATCACCACATAAGTCGGTTTAAATTTATCCTCAACATCCACCCCCAGCTTTTTTGCCGGCAAGTCAATAATATGCCCCATCGATGAAACAACCCGAAAATCATCACCCAAAATCTTACTAATCGTTTTGGCTTTAGTTGGTGACTCCACAATCACTAGATTTTTACTCATTTAATTCCTCGCATACTGTTTACCCGGCAATACTTTAATTAACTTCTTAAACTGTAATTTTAAAATTAAATTCAAAACCTGACTACTACTCAGCGCTGATTTTTCTATTAAATCATCTATGGCGATCGGCTGCTGAGTGATATGTTCATAAAGTCGGTTCTCTTCTTTTTCACAAACACCTGCTAACACATTTTCTATAGGAGTTATTTTTGCCATCTTAACAGTGGTTAAACTTAGCTCCTCTAAAATATCATCACAGCAAGTAATAATTTTTGCGCCTTGCTTGATCAAATCATTAGTTCCCATCGACCCAGCCGAATCTATTCTACCAGGTAAAGCAAAAACTTCTCTGCCTTGCTCTAAAGCAAAATCCGCGGTAATTAACGCCCCGCTGTTCCTAGCTGCTTCCGTAATTAAAACGCCTAAACTTAAACCACTAATTAAGCGATTGCGCCGAGGAAAATTCTGCGGCAGCGGCTGAGCGTCCATCGGAAATTCAGAGATCACTGCTCCAGAAGAAGCAATCTGTTTAGCTAAATCCGCATTCTCCGCAGGATAAATATGATTAAACCCGCTCCCCATTACCGCAATCGTACGCCCCTTGGCTTTTAAAGCTCCGCGATGCGCGTAAGTATCCACACCACGGGCCATCCCGGAAACAATAGCAATTCCCTGCGCAGACAACTGAGAGGCAAATTTTTCCGCGCAACTTAGCCCATAAAGAGAAGCCCGACGCGAACCCACAATCCCGATCGCTAAATTATCTTGCTCGATTATATTACCTAAAACATACAACACAATCGGAGCCCCGGGTATTTCTTTAAGCAACTGCGGATAATCCTGATCAAAACATGTTATAATTTTCAGCCCTGATTTTTTAGCTAAAACTAAATCTTTTTCCAACAGCCTACGGTCAAAAGAAACAATATTCTCACTAATACTATCGCCAACTACTGCGGTTAAATCATTACGGCTAGCTTTAAATATTGCCTCGGGTTTCTTAAAAACCTCAAGCAAATTCCCCAGGCGGACGCTGCCGATCTGCGGAATAAGATTCAGGCTAACTAAAGCTTCAAAATCATTCATTTTTTAGCAACATTTGCAGTTACCGTTTTTAAGATAAGGTGCCATATTTTACTTTTTATAAACGCCTACAGTATCAGATGAAGCGGTCATCCATACATAAGCATCCACAGATTTTCTTGATTTAGAAGTAAAAATCATCTGCCATTTACCTGGAATTGGATTTTGGATATGAAAATTAAACACAGTCCCAAATCCTTCAAATGGGTCACGAGTACGCATCCAAAGATAAGAATTACCATTTGGGTCTATTAATTTTACATCTACTGGTTCCCAAGAAACATTCCAACTCACATAATCATCTACATCATAAACTTCAAAAGAGACCGTAACCATAGCTTTTGGTTTTATATTAACATTTTGAGAAATTCGTGAATCAAATTCTTTATAGTTTTTTGGGAAAGTTGGAGCGTTTGGAACTCCCCAATTTTCACAACCTGCAAAAGTTAAAATTGCTAATATGATAAGTATTTGTTTTGTCATAAGCTTTGA
>CAYHRM010000051.1:0-8586 GCA_964359035.1 uncultured Planctomycetales bacterium | reverse complement strand
TTCAGCGCGAGGGTATAAAGCAGAGCATTCATGTGATAGCCAGGCGTTAATTCAGGGTGGGCCTTATCAAGTAGTGCGTAATCCGATGTATTTAGGGATATTTTTAACTGGCTTGGGAGTAGTTTTAGCGATATTCCGCTGGTGGGCAGTAGTAGTTTTTATCGCTGTTTTTATTATTCGCTATATTTTACTTATTTATAAGGAGGAAAAGAAACTTTGCGCAATGTTTCCACAGTCTTATCCAGGGTATTGTCATAAAGTTCCGCGTATCTTTCCGGCATTATCCAGCATAACTAAATTAGATATTATTGAATATTTACCGATTAAAATAGTTTGGTTTAAAAAAGAAATTGGCTCAATTTTGACCCTATTTTTGTTAACTCTTTTGGTAGAGTCTTGGGAGGATATTGCTAAAGAAGGGGTTAAGGCTTATCTTCAACAATCTGTGTGGTTATTTTCAACTTTTGCCTTATTCATAATTTTTATAATCTTACTTAGTAAACGGACCAACAAAAGAAATGAAAATAGCGCAAATTAAAGTTAAAATAATTTCTAATCAAAGGCTAAATGAGAATTATGGGTATTTAGAATTTGCATCTGCCTTAATTGCTAAACATGCGCTGGCCGGGCAATTTGTTAATATTCGCCTGGTGAATACTCCTGAGCCATTATTAAGAAGGCCGATCAGCATTCATGGGGTTAAGGCTTCAAAAGTAAAAATAATTTATAAAATTATTGGGCCAGGCACCCAGCTTTTGGCAGCGAAAAAACCGGGTGAATTCTTGGATATTATTGGCCCACTGGGTAATGGTTTTAATTATTCGCGTTCGCTGGGTAAATCTAGGCAGGCTAAAAATATTTTAATTGCCGGGGGCATGGGTGTGGCGCCGTTAGTTTTTTTGGCGGAAAAGCTAAAATTAAGTAAGCCCTTAGTTTTAATTGGGGCTGGCTCTAAGCAACAGATTCTTTGTTTGGAGGAGCTTAAGGCTCTGGGCTGTACGGTCAAATTAGCGACGCTGGATGGCTCTGTGGGGTTTGAGGGTAAGGTTACGGATTTGTTAAGAACTGTTTTAGAGCAGACTAAGGCCCAGGGTTTATTTTCATGTGGGCCGCATTTGATGTTAAAAACGGTGGCTGAAATTGCGCGTGAGCATAAAATTAATGCGCAGCTATCTTTAGAAGAACATATGGCTTGTGGAATGGGGGCTTGTTTAGGTTGTGTGGTAGCGACTAAATCTGGTTATAAAACTGTTTGTAAGGATGGCCCGGTTTTTTCCGGCGAGGAATTAGTATGGTAAAGCCAATAAAACCAAACTTAACGGTAAAAATAGGAAATCTAGATTTGAAAAATCCGGTGATGGTGGCTTCCGGTACGTTTGGTTATGCTCAAGAGTTTGAGAATTTAATAGATTTAAAAAATTTGGGAGCTATTGTGACCAAGACGATTACGCTCAGGGCACGCCAGGGAAATCTTCCTCCACGTACCTGTGAAACTTCCTCCGGCATGCTTAATTCGATTGGCCTGGAAAATCCGGGTATAGATATATTTATTAAAGAAAAACTCCCGTTTCTTAAAAAATTGGGTATTCCCGTGATTGCGAGTATTGCGGCTGAGGAAACCCCGGATGAATTTTCTACTTTAATTAAAAAATTAGATCAAATTCCTGAAGTATCGGCGATTGAATTAAATATATCTTGTCCTAATCTAGCTAAGGATAAACTTATCTCTCAAGATGCCAAAGCTACTTTGGAATTAGTGAGTACAGTGCGCAATCTTACAGCAAAATGTTTAATTACTAAGCTGTCTCCCAATGTAACCTCAATTCTTGAAATAGCCTTAGCGGCGCAGGGCGGGGGGACGGATGCATTGGCGTTGATTAATACGCTTAGCGGCATGAGTATCGATGTGTATAAACGTACTCCTAAATTAGGGGCTTGGGTGGGTGGTTTGAGTGGGCCGGCAATTAGGCCGGTAGCGGTGAAGATGGTTTGGGAGACTTACAACAAGATTAAGATTCCTATTATTGGTATGGGTGGTATAATGGACACTAAAAGTGCCTTGGAGTTTTTTATTGCCGGGGCGACGGTAGTTAGCGTGGGGACGGTGAATTTTATTAATCCTCAAGCAAGCCTGGAGATTATTGCCGGGTTAGAGCAGTATATGCTGGATAATAATATGCAGAATTTAAGCCAGTTGATTGGAAGATTAAAAGCATGCAGAATTTAAGTAGGACTGGCCGGGCAAAAACTCCTGGTGCTAAAATAATTTTGGCTTTAGATGTGGATACCTTAGAAGAGGCTAAAGATTTTGTCGATAAACTTTATCCTAAAATAAAGATTTTTAAGGTTGGCAGCCATCTTTTTACTGCCTATGGCCCTAAAATTATTGAAATGTTACATAAAAAAGGCGCTGAAGTTTTTTTGGACCTTAAATATTTTGATATTCCTAACACTGTTTCTGGCGCGATAGAGGCGGCAGTGCGGCTTAAGGTAAAGATGCTTACTTTGCATATTTCTGGTGGCCAAGAGATGTTAGAAGCAGCCGTAGTTGCTGCCCGGCGTCAAGCAAAAGCCCTTAAAATAGCCAGGCCTTTATTAATTGGGGTCACCGTTTTAACCAGTCAAGCGGCTAAGGGGCAAGAAGTTTTAGTTTTAGCTCAACAGGGAATTGCTTGCGGGTTAGATGGAGTGGTTTGTTCTGCGCAGGAAGCAGTAATTTTACGGCGGAAAATAAAAAAGAATTTTGTGATGATTACTCCGGGAATTCGGCCGGATAATTTGGGTAAGGACGACCAGAAAAGAACAGCGACAGTAATCCAGGCGATTAAAGCCGGAAGTGATTTTTTAGTAATTGGCAGGCCGATTTTAAAAGCGCCTGATCCGTTATTACAAACAGAAAAATTGTTAGGAGATTTATATGGCGCAAGAAATTAAAGATTTAATTGAAAAGATCCAGCAGGAAGGAATTAAGGTTGCTCAGGATCAGGCCGCGGAGATAAAAATTCAAGCAGAGGCAGAGGCTAAAAAAATAATTTTAGATGCAAAAATAGAAGCTAAAAAAATTATTCAGCAGGCAAATACGGAGTCACAGCGGCTAAATGATTCTACCCAGGCCGCTTTAAAGCAGGCGAGCCGGGATTTATTAATTAGCCTAAGAAAAGAAATCAATGCGATGTTGGCTAATCTAATTAAGGCCGCCACTTATCAGGCATTGCCGGCAAATGAATTAATGCAGATTATTGAAACGTTAATTAAAAATGCCCCGCTTTCTTTGGGCTCTGAAATTATCGTCTCGCTTAATCCGCTTGATCAAGAGAAAATGGCCAAAGAGTTTTTTAAACAGTTGGCAGAAAAAACAAAAAAGCAGATTAGCTTAAACTCTGCAGAGGGGATTGAGAGCGGGTTTATCATTAGTTTTGATGCGGGTAAATCTATTTTTGATTTTAGCGACACGGCTTTAACTGAATATATCGTGGGTTTTTTAAAACCGGAACTAGGTAAAATTTTAAACTCTAAATAAATGCCCGCTTATTATACATATTTAATTTCCAGCCTTCCGGCGCTTAATTTTTTTCATAAAATACCGTTTGGCCTAGAAGAGTTTTTTATAAAATGCCAAGGTTTAATTCCAGAAGAAGAAATTAAACTTTTACGTAATATCTGTAGCAATCAAACATATTCTTCGGATACGGTTTTGGCGGGTACGTTAGAGAAGTGGGTTAATTTTGAGGTAGCTTTAAGAAATGAATTGGTGCGTGCCCGAGCGAGTCGTAAAAAGATTGACCCTTTGAAATTTATTCGTTTTCCAGATTTTCCTGAAGCCCAGATTAGCCATGTTGCTTTGGCGGCTTATAGAAGCAGCTCTATATTGGATGCGGAAAAAATCTTGGATCAAGAGAGATGGAGCTTTTTAGAATCTTTAAGCTTAGGCCATTATTTTGATTTTGATTCTTTGTTAATTTACGCTTTAAAACTTAAAATTTTAGAGCGTTGGGAAAAAATACAGAAAGCTGATAAGCAGGCTTTATTTAACCAAGCAGTTTTAAATTAAATCTTCTATGGAAAAAAAGCGAATCGGACGCGTAATTAAAGTCAATGCTAATATGGTTACTGCCCAGGTCGAGGGTAATATTATTCAGAATGAAGTGGCTTATATAATTTATGGCCAGGAGCGTTTAAAAGCCGAGGTTATCCGTGTGCGTGGCCAGCAGGCAGAGATGCAGGTTTATGAAAGTACGCAAAGTTTAAGAACTGGTGATTTGGTAGAGTTTAGCAATGAGCTTCTTTCCGTAGAACTTGGGCCCGGATTATTGGGCCAGATTTTTGATGGCTTACAAAATCCTCTGCCGGCATTAGCGGAAAAATGTGGATTTTTTCTTAAACGCGGTGTTTATCTGGAAGCCCTTGCTGATCAAGCGCAATGGGAATTTACCCCTTTAGTAAAAGTTAAAGATAAGGTTTTAGCCGGTGGTTGGTTGGGGTTTGTCCCGGAAAAAATATTTAAACATTATATTATGGCCCCTTTTGCTTTGGCGGGCTCCCTGGAGGTAGTGAGCATTGCTGAGCCGGGAAGATATAATTTAACACAGGTAATTGCGCAGCTTAAAGATTCATCCGGAGTAACGCATGATGTTTTCTTACAGCAGATTTGGCCGGTTAAAATACCGATAAAAGCTTATGCGGAAAAATTAAGGCCGTTTGAACCATTGGTAACGAAGTTGCGCCTGATTGATTCGCTTTTTCCGGTTAATCGCGGAGGTACCTATTGCATCCCCGGGCCATTTGGAGCAGGTAAAACTGTTTTACAGCAGCTAACCAGCCGTCATGCCGAAGTAGATATTGTGATTATTGCTGCTTGCGGTGAACGGGCAGGAGAGGTAGTCGAAACATTAAAAACTTTTCCTGAATTAATTGACCCGCGCACGAATAAGCCGTTGATGGATCGTACAGTAATTATTTGTAATACTAGCTCCATGCCGGTGGCGGCGCGTGAATCCAGCGTCTATACGGCAGTAACGATTGCGGAATATTATCGACAAATGGGGTTAAATGTTTTATTGTTAGCAGATTCAACTTCTCGTTGGGCGCAGGCGATGCGCGAGATGAGTGGCCGCCTTGAAGAGATCCCCGGAGAAGAAGCGTTTCCAGCTTATCTTGAATCACGGATTGCTTCTTTTTATGAACGCGCTGGGGTGGTTAAGTTGCATGGAGGCTTGAAGGGTTCGGTTACTATTGGGGGTACTGTTAGTCCGGCCGGGGGAAATTTTGAGGAACCGGTCACTCAAGCAACGCTAAAAGTAGTGGGGGCTTTCCATGGCCTTTAACGTGAGCGTTCGGATGCTAGAAAATATCCGGCGATAGACCCGTTGATTAGTTGGAGTAAATATGGCAGTTTTATTGAACCGCAACATCAAGCGATGGGCCATGCGATTTTACGGCGCAGCAATGAAATTGCGCAGATGATGAAGGTTATCGGCGAAGAAGGGACCTCATTAAAAGACTATGTTGAATATTTAAAAGGGGATTTTTTTGATTTTATTTACCTACAGCAGAATGCTTTTGATCCGGTTGATGAAGCCACTTCCAAGGAAAGGCAAATTTATGTTTTTGGGTTTATTTGCCAGATATTAAATTCAGAATATAAATTACAAGATAAAGCGGCGGCACTGCATTTTTTTCAACAGCTGCGCCAGCTTTTACGTTCTTGGAATAGTGCTGAATACGGCAGTCAAGAATTTGGCAAAATCGAAGAACAGATTGTAATATTTTTAGAGAAAAATAAATCAGAGAAAGAATCTTAAAAATGCAAAAAGCCTACACTAATATTATTCAGATTGCTGGAGATGTAATCACCGTAGAGGCCCAAGGAGTAGGTTATTTAGATATTGCCCAGGTTACTACGCGGCGGGGAATATCTTTGGCTCAGGTTATCCGTATTGATCATGAAAAAATCTCGCTGCAAGTTTTTGCTGGCAGTAGAGGTATATCGACACAGGATAAGGTAAGATTCCTGGCGCACCCGATGCGCGTGGCTACCGGAGATAATTTATTAGGCAGGATATTTAACGGTAGCGGGGTTCCCTTGGATCATGGCCCGGAACTTTCTGAAAATTTAGTGGATATCGGTGCTCCGTCAGTGAATCCGGTAAAAAGGATTGTTCCGAATAAAATTATTCGTACTGGCATTCCGATGATCGATGTTTTTAACTCCCTGGTAGAATCGCAGAAGTTGCCTATTTTTTCCATTGCCGGCGAACCTTATAATGAGCTCTTGGCGCGTATTGCTATCCAGGCCCAGGTAGATATTATTATTTTAGGCGGGATGGGTTTAAAATATGATGATTATCTTTTTTTCCGTGAAACATTAAATGCGCAGGGGGCGCTTTCTCGGTGCATCTTTTTTATTCATACGGCATCCGATCCGACGGTGGAATGTTTACTTGTTCCGGATATTAGCTTAGCGGTGGCTGAAGATTTTGCCTTAAAAGGGAAAAAAGTCCTGGTTTTGTTAACGGATATGACTAATTTCGCGGATTCATTAAAAGAAATTTCAATTACTATGGAGCAGGTTCCTTCTAATCGTGGTTATCCTGGAGATCTTTATAGTCAGCTGGCCACCAGATATGAAAAAGCGGTGGATTTTCAAGGGGCAGGGTCAATTACTATTCTTGCCGCCACCACGATGCCCGGAGATGATGTTACGCATCCGGTTCCGGATAACACGGGGTATATTACTGAAGGGCAGTTTTATTTAAAAGCCGGAGTGATTGAGCCATTCGGATCCTTAAGCCGTTTAAAGCAGCAGGTAAATGGAAAAACTCGCCCGGATCATCGTACAATTATGGACACCATGATTCAGCTTTTTGCTAGTTATCGGGAGACGCTAGAGAAACAGTCTATGGGGTTTCAGATGAGCGCTTGGGATCAAAAGTTGCTTAAATATGGATTGCTTTTTGAACAAAACATGATGTCGCTTAAAGTAAATATCCCTCTGGAAAAAGCTTTGGATTTAGGCTGGCAGATTCTTAGCGATTGTTTTACTCCGGAGGAAACCGGGATAAAGCTTTCAATTATTGAACAGTTTTGGCCCAAAATTTAATGGCAAAAATTAAACTGACCAAGGGTGAGTTAAAAAGACAGCGCGATGCTTTAAAACAGTTTCAGCGTTATCTGCCGACCTTACAGTTAAAAAAACAACAGCTACAGTTAGAAATCCTACAGCAGAATCTAATTCTCCAAGAAAAAAAAGAGACAGAGACTAAAAAAAGACAGGCCATTGATCCCTGGATTGGTTTATTGACTGAGCCGCTGGTTGAGCTTAAGTTTTTTTTAAAACCCGAGAAAATAATAACCCACACTAAAAATATTGCGGGTGTAGATATTCCTGTATTTGATGCTTTGGAATTTGAGCCTTACGATTATGATTTGTTTATTATGCCTTTATGGTTAGATTTAGCTATTCAGGCTTTTAGAGAAATTATTACATTGAATAAAGAAATTTTAATCCTCCAGGAAGGCGTGATTATTTTGCGCCAGGAGTTGCGCATTACTACGCAAAGAGTAAATCTTTTTGAGAAAGTAAAGATCCCCTTGGTTGAAGAAAACATTCGCTTGATTAAGATTTATATTGGTGACCAGATGGCCAATGCTGTCGGCCGGAGTAAGATTGCTAAAAGAAAAATTGAAGCTTTAATTTTAGAAGAGGCCTTAGCATGATTGTGGCGATGAAAAAAGTTTTTTTATTCCTGCAACAAGAGCATGCTTCAGAGGCTCTAGGTAATTTGGCTGCTTTGGGGGTAATGCATGTGGAACATCAAAATCCTCCCGCCGGCCTGGAACTTAATGAAGTTAATGAAAAGTTAAATATTATTGAGCAGGCTTTAATTATCATCTCCGCGGTTGCTCAAGAAAAAAATCAGCCATTAGCCCATCAGAAAACGGCTGACCCAATTTTTATCAGCCATCATATTATTGATTTACAAAAACGCTATGATCATTTAAGGGAGTATTTGGTAACTTTGCGTAGTTTAATTGACCTGTGGAAGGATTGGGGTGATTTTGATCCTCAAAAGATAAGCCAGCTCAGGCAGAAAAATATTTACTTAAAGCTTTATCAAATCCCCAAGGAGCAGCTAAAAAATTTACCTAAAGATATTATTGTACAAAAGATATTTTCTGCAGATGGATTGCAAAATTGCGTCGTCTTTAGTTATGGTGATATTCAGCTTGCTTTTAAAGAGCTAGAGCCGCCCAAGTCCTCTTTGTCCTGGATGCAGCAAAGATTAGCCGAAGATGCTAAGATAATTTTAGGGCTAAAAGAGCAACTTGGCCAACAGCTTAGCTATCGGGATAATCTTATGGCGGAGAAGAAAGCATTAATTAACAAGAGAGATTTTTACGAAGCCTTAAAAGGTATGGGGCAGGCTAACCAGTTGGTTTATCTTAAAGGTTATATCCCCGTGGATGTAGAAAAAATATTGATCATCGAGGCGAAAAAAAATGGCTGGGGAATTTTAACTTCTCTGCCGCAGGAAACGGATGAGGTTCCCACGTTAGTGCGGAATCCCGCTTGGATTTCAGTGATAA
>CAYHRM010000050.1:0-8797 GCA_964359035.1 uncultured Planctomycetales bacterium | reverse complement strand
CAGAAGCGTAAACTTCCTGGCCATCAGCAGGCCGAAAAGAAAGCTCGCTATAACACTCAATAAAATCTTCCCCGGAAAGAAATGACAACGGCGAATCTGCGCGCTCTTCATCCCGATAAGTAAAACGCATCGATCCCCAAAACGGTGAGCTGCCGATACGATCATACCAATCCAAACCAGTTTCAGTAACATTGGGACGTACGCGATTACCCATATTGCGTTCAGTAAGCCAATTCAACTCGCGATTAAAATAATAATATAAAGATCCAATAACGCTAAAACGTAATCCGGCATAAAACTTTTCATTAGCATAATCTAAAATAGGAGCAGAGAAATTCTGATTATCCTGATGAGAATATTTAAAATAAGTAGAAATCTCTTTACCAAATAATTTAAATAGCCTATTTGCGCCAAGGCTGGAAGATTGATATCTGGTTTGCGATATTTTACCCAAGTCATTCCTAAGAGTATAGTTAGCTTCCAGGCTAGTTAACGGGTCTAACTTATAGGTAAGCGTACTATCTAAGTCCTGGTTAAAAAGCTTAGGATCATCTACTGCCGGATAGAGCCGATCACGATAGATATCAACGCGCTGAGTGTAAGTAAGTTTATCTGTAGGCCGATAATTTAAATTTAAAAGAGCTCCGAATTCTCCCTGACTCCATCCCGAACCAGTGATACTCACAAATTGTTTATCGATATCTCTGAGCTGCAAATTAACGTAAAGATTCTTTCCATTATAACGGCTATTAAATAACTGAGCTAAATTCTTAGTGTCACTGGCAATTTCATAGCTATAGCCATAATGCTTAAAATTCCAGCTTCCGATAAGATCATAAGCATAATCCTTAAGATAGCTCTGCCGATCACGCCCCCAACCATGAGCTACGCTAAACTTATAATTCTGCCAGGACAGAGGCGAATAATTTAAATTAAAACCACTCATAAAAGAATGTAATGATTTATAAGTAGTTGATAATGTCCCATAACCTCCGCCGTTTTCTCTGCCCCAAAAAACAGAATAATCAAGTTTATTATCAAAAGCAGGCGAAGAAAAATTCACACCCCTTAAATTTGGCCCCGGAACAGCCAAGTTATTAAAATAAGGCCTGTGATCTCCTGCCCGGAGGTTAAAACCCTTAAAATCCCCCAACTTTCCGTCTGTCAAACCTGCGGTAATATAGGTCATCTCTGTAGAGGTAGACAGAGTGCGTTCTGTAAGCGCCGCATCAAGTAATCCATAAGGAGTCGCTCCATCCATACGCAAATTATGAATCCAAGAGTAGGTTCCATCACGCTGGATTGTTTCTAACCTACGCCCGGTATAATAAGAATACCAGTCTAGGTTATAACGTAACTTAAAATTACCCATACTTTCCTCTTCCTTGCGCATCGTTTCTTCCAAAGTCGGTTCATCAGAAATAGGCATAATACCCGTACACTCAATGCTCGTACGGCCAGAATCATCCCAAATAATAATTGTCGCTAACCCCCTGCCCTTAGCCATGACAGAAATTTCACTATCATTTAATTTTTCCGCGTAAAGAAGTTCCGGCTGAACCACCAGAAAACGCTTAATATTACTACCACTAATAATAATATATTTACCTTCTTGAATTTCTATTGGCTGCTGCATAGATAGGCTGGGATCATTAAGTAAATATCTTATTGGGGTTTTCTTTCTAATAATACTACCAGTAGGCTGATCTAGCTGGCTTAATTCAGGAATAAAAATCTCCGCTGCGCTTAACCCCTGATCTTTTTCTATGGTTTCCCTAACTTTAGCCTGGCTTAAGGTATTCTCCATAACTGCTTGTCGATCCAATTTAGTAGAAGCAGAATAAACCGGAATTTTAAACTTATCGCTACGGGTAACTTTACCTGACATTTCGCTGATTAATTCCAGATAATAAATTGCAGGCGGATAACCTGGCTCGGCAATAAGGGCTCGATTAAATTCATCCCCTGCCTGCGCAAAATCACCCTTATTTAAATCCCGAATGCCTTCCTCGCAAAGAAATTCGGCAATCTGACTATAAGCAAAAGCTGAATGCGGAGTTATAATGATTGAAAAAAATAAACTAAAAACTAGAAAGGAAACACCCAAGAAGGAAACGCTTTTTTTTGAAAGTCCAAGACTATGGCGGGATTTTTTAAATGATCTCCCAGCAAGAAAAAACATATTACTGAAGCTGGCCGATCTGAACAATCTGATTGCTCTCTCCTACTGTAACTAAGGCTTCTTTAGTAATCACCGGCCCTCTGCCCATACCAGCATCAGTAAGCGCTTTTCCTAGATCAACAGTGATTACCAAATCATAATCACCGGCAGGGATTTTATCTTTCCAAACCCCCAAAAGAACCCCTTTACCACCCGGAAAAGTATAAACACTATTAAATGCTCCGCGGGCACTAACCAGACCCTCATTATTCATCAAGCTAAAATTTCCAGAAGTAGTGATATCTGCATTACCAGTATTCTCAAACTCCAAGGTAATCTCCAAAGAATCTTTTGCCTCTTTAGCAGGTTGGATTTTTAAATTGCTAATTTTAGCTGCTCTTTGTACCGAGCCTTTTACTTCTACATAAAACAAAGTCGCCACCCGGACATTAACATTAAGCCCTACAGAACGGTCTGAGTCCGAGATAGAACCCTTGCTAAATAACGACTCAAAAAAAAGGCTGGCAAAACGCGTGCCACTTGCATCCGCCGGGACATTAACAGAATAGTTTATTTTCTGTTTCCCAAATGCCGGCACCGTCACATCTGCCGGAGAAAAAATTATCCAAGGACAAGCCGAAGCAGGAGTAGAATTGGCGGGAAGAAATTCCTTGCCCCCTTCTCCTCCAGGAAGATAATACCAATCCTCCAAATAAAGGCGCATGCTTTTACTCTGATCAGTCGGATTATCAAGCGTGATTTCTCCGAAAGCACGTTCTCCCGGAGAAACCACGACTCTAATTTTTGACTGATTCATAAAAGGCAGCTTTTCTGCTTGCGCGGTAGAAATAAAAAGACTACCGGCGAAACAAAAACAAATACCCAAAATACGCAGTCCAGTAAACAAAATATCCTCTTTAATTAAATTGCAATTAGATCCGCTATTTTATCGTGGTGTAACCGTAATCGTAACAGAACCCGTATATGATCCTGCCGGTGTGTCCAAACCAATCGGCGTGACACCATCAGCATCTGGATCCGCTGGATCTGCAGTACCAATACCATAATATACACGCAACCAACCACCCGCTAACTCTGTATTATTAAAAATCATGCTCTGGCTGTCCTGAAAACTCATCTTCGATCCTAGGATCGTGCCAGGTTCAACACCAAGAGGATCAGTCTCCTTATAAAAGGAAACATTAACTTTATTGTTCAAGTTAGTCCCTTGTCCTGCGAGGTCTGCGCGTGTATGTGTTAAAATCCATCCGCCGACGGAGTTATCTGTTACCCCAATATCTATAGCATAATAACTAGCCGGCTTAAACATAAAAAGTTTAGGATCCCAGACTAAAGTTCCGAAACTAATTGATGTTTGATTCTTAGTCCA
Source organism: uncultured Planctomycetales bacterium (assembly GCA_964359035.1). Lineage (GTDB taxonomy): Bacteria > Omnitrophota > Gorgyraeia > Gygaellales > Profunditerraquicolaceae > UBA6249. The sequence goes on along the minus strand of CAYHRM010000050.1, from coordinate 5,246 downwards.
AAGCGCAGTGACACCGGTACCGGTAATCTTAGAGATACCCACTGTTAATCCTCCGGTCACTGCGGGAATAGTAGCACTCACAGGAACGGTTTTAGTTGCAGCCCAAACATTTGTTGCACAAAAGGCAACCACCACAAAAACCATACATCTAAGTATGTTTTTCATTTTTACTTCCTCCTTTGTTAATTGTTTCAATTTACAATTATTATTAAACATTTCCCTCCCTCGCTCCCCCTTCTTGGTTAAATTTCGGTTAAAGTATAAGTTATTTGCGATGAATAGCTACCCGTCTTTAAATCCGCAGGACATATTAATTCATAAACTACCTTAAATTTATCCGCAGCTCCATTAGGATCAGAAACAAACAGCAGGACATTATCTTTTTCAACCGGAATTTTACTGCCAATTTTTAAATTTCCCTTAGTATCATTTACCGAAAGAGTCTGTAAAGAGAAATACTTGGCTGGAATTTTATCTCCATTGCTGTTTACCAACTCTGAAAGGACATTTTGGGTTACCTGATATGGCCGGCCAAGATTTGATTTTACCTCGATCAACACTTCATTTAAACGCGGCCCATCACTAGGCTTAAGATCCGCAAAATCAATACTATAGCGCTGATCCTGCGGAGAGATAGAAATTTCAAAGATACGCTCCTGCCTGATCTCTAAATCTAGCGCCCCTAAATTTATCTGTTTGCCTGCAGATTCTAGCAAGTACTGAATACGCGAACGATAGTTACCAGCGACTAAACTCAAAGGGTCAGCTAAAGAATACGCAATAATAAATGCCTTATCTGAACTGCCATCAGGACGAGAAGAATAGATTGTCTGAATACTATTTGAAACCGGAGTGGGCTGATTTATCGCCACGCCTTTTTGAGCATCAGGAACATTAAAGAGAAGATTATTATTATCAAGAAACTTACCATCTTGAGACTGAATCGGCACAGGCAGCATCTGCATAATCCTAAATGGCCCATTAAAAGAACTATTGATCGTAACTACAGCGTTAGCCGCACCACGCAGATCGTTGCCTTCTGAAGGATTAATTATAATCGAACTTGTTCCTTCTGCCGAAGCCACCGAAACCGATAACGAACCGCCATCATTAGGGATACTCACATAAACCTCAATAACTTTAGTTACCGGCATCACAGATGAATTAATCGGATTTAGAATTAAACTAATCCGGCCCGTGTAATAACCAGGGGCAAGATCCTGCGAATTTGTAATGGCATACACCAAAATAAATGAATCCGCATCTCCGGCGGGACTAGAGACATAAATAAGATCATCGTTTCTTACCGCAATATCTTCAGCAGGAATACGCAAGTCACCGTATTTATTCGAGCCACGAAACCCTCTAACCACAAAATTATTTCCAATAGTAACGGATGGATTATCACGGTTCCTGAGCGGATTTTCAATGCGTTGACGTATTTCATAACGATTACCTGTGTCATTTGATATGGTAAAAGTAATTTCACGAGAATAATTAATTCGATCAAACTCTAATCGATACCCCCCATTATTAAGAAAATAACTTAAATCAAAAGCAGCCAAAGCCTGATGGCAAAAGATTCCTGAAACCGCCAACATCAGACAAAAAATAATTAACTTAAATTTCTTTTGCATTTTCATAATTCTACCATCATTTAGCTTTAATTTCAATAAATAATAAAAAACCGGACAGATCAAATTTCAGTCTTATCCGGTTAAAACACGTGGCTCCTTTGCCCTCCAGCAAAAGATCCCGAATATATTAACTTAGCTTTGTTTATTGAATCTAACACAGCCAAAGGCATTTGTCAAGCGGAATTTAGAGTAAAATGAAAGTGGTTCCAGCGCTTATTTTCATGATTTTTAACAAAATTTACTTATTTCAAAGCAAAATTATGATGTAACACAATCAGTTACATCCTTACCTATATATAGGGATCTATTCTATACTTTGCGCCTGGCAGGAGTTGAACCTGCAACGCCTAGCTCCGAAGGCTAGCGCTCTATCCAGTTGAGCTACAGGCGCAGAAACCTAAACAATCTCCGCTTTATCCCCGAGAATCTCTCTAATCTTCTCTAGTTTAACCCTATTTACAGGCAAAACATTTTTCTCAGCAGTCAAACGCACAGGACTGTTCAGTTGAATTTTATCCGGATTTATACGCAAAATTACCTTTTTCAATTCTTCAATATGCGCAAGGTCATCATTCATACCGGCAATCAGCATTACTTCCAGCCAAATCTCACCAGAAAACTCTTTCCTCAAAGCAACCAAACCATCAATAATTTCATTTAATTTTATATTAGCATGAGGCCGATCAATTTGCTTAAATTTCTCTAGGTCCACCGCATCTAAAGAGGGTACAATTAAGTCTGCCTTCAGGATCCCCTTACGTACCACCGGATCCCCTAGAAGCGTAGAATTAGTAATTACCGCAACTTTCAAACCCGTAATATATTTTACCTGATCAATTAACTCTCCAATACAAGTATTTAATGTCGGCTCACCTAACCCGGAAAGAGTCACAAACTTTAACTCTTGAGCTGCTTGAGGATTTTTTTCTAACCAAGATTTTAATTCTAAAATAATCTCATCAGCCTTGACATATTCTTTCCTTTCAAAAAACGTCTTGTCAACACTACCCCATTGGCAATAAATACAATCCAAATCACATATTTTATCCCGGCTAAGGCTTAAGCCTAGAGAAAGCCCTAATCGACGCGATTTTATCGGTCCATAGATATATTTCATAAAATTATTTACCCAAATGGTAATAAATTTTTAAGGCGCTACTCTCCTAGCAGCGCCTTAAAGTTTTCTCTATAATGATTAGAAAAGTAAATTATTTAACCTCAATCACACAATTGTGCGAACCGACTGAGTTGGCTACGCAAGAAGTACAGCGAGGATCATTTATCCAGTTTCCATCTACAACAAACTTATACTCATATTTACCCGGCTTTAGAGCTACCTTGGCTGACCAATTACCTTTACTATCTTTCTTAGCCAGCAATTTTTTAACATCCCATTTATTGAAACTTCCGGAAACCACAACTTTCTTGGCCCCAGGGGAATATAACTTAAACTCCGTTGGTTTTGTTACAGCTTTCCGTGGCATTTCTCCCTCCTTTGAATAAGTCCGCCATTAATCTGGTAGCGAACAAGCCTATTGGCGCCGAATTAAGCAAAAACCTATTTACATTTTCACACTACAAACAACCGCTGTCAAGAAATTTTATACCGCGACAATACAAATACCTTTTTTATCTGCCAATCGAATACTTTCTTCTTGATCAATAAAAAGAGTTTTACCAGCTTCAAAAGCCAGGCATTTACATTTTGCTTTAATCAAATTCTTGATTGTCTTTAACCCAATAACCGGAATATCAAAACGCATATCTTGATTAGGTTTGCTGACCTTAACAATAATCACCTTTCCCCGGCCAATTTTACCTGCCCGGCGAATTAAATTATCCGTGCCTTCAAAAGCTTCAACAGCAACGATAGCTTTACTTCTTACGGCTACCGTCTGACCGATATCCAAATTAGCCACAGCTTTAGCCAAAATCAAACCAAAATAAACATCTTCCCAAGTATTAAAATCCGGCTCTTGTTTTGTGAGGGTGCCTTTTTTAGGTAAATATTCTTCAATAAAAGTTGTAGAATCTAAAAGGGTAAGTCCGGCTGCTTCCAGCTTTTTAGCTACCGCTCCAAATAAAGTATCGGCCTTTTTATCTTTAAGTGTATTCAAAATCTGACTTAGTTCCGGACTAGCTTGAATTTCTTTGCTAAATAATCTGCGCGGGCTAATTTGCCCAGCCATCACCACCGCTTCTACGGCTTCAGCTTTAAATATATCAAACATTTTTTGAAATTCAGAAAGTTTTAACCAATAAATTTTATCGACTAATTTTTTTAATTTTGGGGAGGTATCACCTTTGATAGCCACGGCGATAATTTTACAATCTTTTTTCTTAGCATTAGCAGCAAACAACAGGGGAAGTTTTCTATTGCCGGCAATTAAACCGATTTTTTTCATATTTAATGTTTACCTTAAAACACCCTTAACTTTAATGCCTGACCCTCATTTTAACGGCAGGAACGAGTTAAACCACGCTCAGAGCTTTTCACAAAATTAACCAGATAAATTACCTCTTCGGTTTTTTCTATCTCTTTTTCTACTCTTTCTAAAGCATGTTTTACAGATAACCCAGAATTAAATATTAATTTAAAAGCCTGATCGATTTTTGTAATCGCATCGTGCGCAATGCCCTTACGCCTTAAACCAATAAGATTTAAACCATAAACACGCGCCGGATGCCCATCACAAGTAGAAAACGGCGGAATATCCTGAACCACTTTAGAACATCCTCCAATAATCGCCAACATGCCGATACGCACAAATTGATGAATCGCCACTATACCCCCGATGACTGCTTTATCTTCAATACTCACATGGCCCGCTAGAGTGCTATTATTAGCCAAAACACAGCCATTGCCAACCCGACAATCATGGGCAACATGTGAATAGGCCATCAATAGATTATCATTTCCCACAATCGTCTTAGAGCCTTCAGCCGTCCCCGGGTTAAGTGTACAATATTCGCGAATAATATTATTGTTCCCAATCTCTAAAAAAACTTTTTCCCCTTTAAATTTAAGATCTTGCGGCCGGCTACCAATTACCGCGCCGGTAAATATTTCACAATTTTTTCCAATCGTCGTATTACCTTCAATCACGCAATGCGCGCCGATTTTAGTATCTGCACCGATAATTACGTTATCGCTAATTACACTAAAAGGCCCAACAACCACACCTGCTGCTAATTTTGCTTTTGAAGAAATAATTGCGGAGGGATGGATCGACATAATTAACTCTCAACCAAGGCAAACATCAAATCCGCTTCTGCCACTACTTTACCATCTACCAAAGCTCGACCATGCACTGAGCCCATCTTAGAGCGCATTTTTCCGGCGACTACCTCAAAGACCAGCTGATCGCCGGGAACGACCACCTTCCTAAATTTAGCATTATTAATCGCTAAAAATAACGCTAATTTACCCCGATTCTCATCACTCTCCAACATCATTACTCCGCCCACCTGAGCCATCGCTTCGATAATCAACACTCCCGGCATAACCGGCCGTCCCGGAAAATGCCCTCTAAAGAAATAATCATTTATAGTTACATTCTTAAAGCCTACTGCGCGCTTACCTTTTTCTAAATGCGTTATACGGTCCAC
>CAYHRM010000049.1:0-8928 GCA_964359035.1 uncultured Planctomycetales bacterium | reverse complement strand
AGTAGCTTTTATTAAGGCTCAAGGGGAGCCAGTTTATGATGAGCAAATTCTTAAGGAGCAGCAGAAAAATAGTTTAGCTAATGGGGATAAGGATGAGCTTTATGATGAAGCGGTGCGCGTAATTATGGAAAGTAATCAGGCCTCGGTTTCTATATTACAGAGGCGTATGCGTTTAGGGTATACGCGTGCTGCTCGCATTATTGATATGATGGAGATGGAAGGATTAGTGGGGCAGTTTGAGGGGAGCAAGCCGCGCAGGATTTTAGTTGACCGAGAGGCTTGGCTCAGAGAGTTGACTGGCGGCAAGGAGGTAGAGAAAGCGTGAATATTGAAACAGCCGGTTCACGGCTAAAAAAGATTCGTCAGGAGAGGGGATTAAGTTTAGAGGATCTCCAAAAAAAGACTAAAATTCATCTTAACGTTTTGCGGGCTATTGAAGGGGATAGTATCTCGAATTTAAGCCCAATTTATCTCAAGGGTTTTATTAAGATTTATTGTGTTTGCCTTGGTTTGGATGCTAAGGATTTTATCGGCCCCAGTGAACAGCGACAGAAACCGGCTTTAAATGCTACCCTGGGTAGGCCGATTGGAACGCGGGTGGAAAAGAAAACATCGTTTATTAAAGATGCTTCGATTAAACTGGGCGCAATCAAGCCTTTGGTTAATTTAAAGAAAATTATTATTTTAGTAGTTAGCGTTATAATTATTATGTTTTTAGGGATTAATTTAGTTAAATTTATTTCTTCACGGCCTAAAAGAAGTCGGTTGGAAAGAGCAAAGATTTCTATGCCTGTTTCTGCGCCTAAAGCGCTTGATCGGCAAACTAAAATTAATAAAGATTTAACTCAAGGATTTGCTTTGGGTGTATTTGCGCGTGGTAAATCTTGGATCTCAGTTAAAGTTGACGGGAAGGTTGTTTTTCATGGTGTGCTTGCCCGCGGCCGATCGGAAACTTGGCAGGCTAAGGAAAAAGTGGAATTGTCTCTAGGAGATGCCGGAGCAATAGAACTGCAGGTTAATGATCAGCGTTTTGCTAATCTTGGCCGGCATGGACAGCCTTTAAAGAATATTGTGATTAACAAAGAAGGCTTGAAAATTTCTAGATGAAACAAAAGATAGGGATACTTTCTTTAGGTTGTCCCAGGAATCTGGTGGATGCAGAAGCTCTTGCTGGGCGGCTTAATTTTAAAGATTATTCTATAGTTGAAGAGCTTACGCAAGCACAGGTAGTTATCGTTAATACTTGTGCTTTTATTCAAGAGGCAAAGCGGGAATCCATTGATGTAATTTTGGATCTTATTGAGCTAAAGAAACAAGGAAAACTTAAAAAAATAATTGTTTACGGTTGTTTAGTGCAGCGATATAAAAATTTAGTTAAAGATTTACCGGAAGTAGATGCGTTTGTGGGTACACTAGGGTTAACCTCGGAAGCAAAAAGATTTGCTTTAACCCCTAAGCATTACGCTTATTTAAAAATTTGCGAAGGTTGTGTAAACCAGTGCAGTTACTGTATAATTCCTAAGATTAAAGGAGCTCTAAAGAGCCTGGATGAGTCAAGCATCATCCGGAAAGTTAAGTGTTTTAGTCAGGAGAAGATTTCTGAGTTAAATATTATTGGGCAGGATATTACCGGGTTTGGTATAGATGTTTCCGGCAAAAGTCAGTTAACTGGACTTTTACGGAAAATAATTAGTCAGTCGCCGGGCATTGGATGGATTCGTCTTTTATATTTAAATCCGCAGCGGATTACTCAGCAGTTGTTAAAGCTGGTTGCTGTTTCGCCTCGGGTATGTAAATATATTGATTTGGCCATACAGCATATTAATAATCGCATCTTGAAGTTGATGCATCGGGCAATAACTAAGGAAGAAATTATTGTTTTAATTAAAAAAATTCGGAAAACTATTCCGGGGGTTTATTTGCGTACTTCTTTAATTGTAGGTTTTCCGTCAGAAACGGAAGAAGAGTTTAATGAGTTATTAGGGTTTGTTAAAGAGGTAAAATTTGAAAGGTTGGGAGCTTTTATCTATTCCCGGGAAGAAGGCACGAGGGCTTATAATTTTAAAGGGCAAATTCCTCAACGATTAAAACAGGAAAGGTTTGATAAAATTATGTCTGCGCAGCGAGAAATAGCAGCCGAAGTAAATGCTAAATTGCTAGGAAAGACTATCTCTGTTTTAGTTGAGGAAAAACAGGATGGAGTATATATTGGGCGCAGTCAGAATGATGCCCCGGAGGTGGACGGAGTAGTGTATATTAATACTAAACATGTTTTAAAAATAGGCACTTTTATACCAGTAGAAATTACAGATACTTTAGAGTATGACCTAGTGGGGGAACCAAAATTATGAATCTTGCAAATCGATTGACCATGTCGCGTATTTTATTAACTTTTGTTTTTATGTTTTTTTTGTTTTGTAATGGGCTTTGGGCTAAAGCGATTAGCTTGGTGGTTTTTATTTTGGCAGCCTTATCGGATTATTTTGATGGAATGATTGCGCAGCGCATGAATATGGTGACGGATTTTGGGAGACTGATGGATCCGATTGCGGATAAAATTTTAGTTTTGGCGGCTTTTGCGGCATTTGTGCAACTGCAGTTGGTTACTGCCTGGATGTTTGTAATAATTGTTTCCCGGGAAATTTTAATTACTTCCATGCGCCTGTTTGCTTTGAATAAGGGCAAGGTACTTTCTGCGGCGCGCGCTGGTAAACATAAAACAGTTTTGCAGATGGTGGTTATTTTTATTATTTTAGGTTTTATTTTGCTCAAAGAAATTTTGTTAAAATATTATACTTGGAATCCTGCTTGGGAAAAGGTCTTTCGCCAAGGGATATTTTTCCTTATGCTGCTCACTGTAGGATTAACTCTTTATTCCGGATTATCCTATTTATGGCAAAACCGTAAAGTGATTACTCGTCTATGAAATTTGGAAAAATTGGTGATTTTTTAATTAAAGCCACCAGCTCGGTTTTCTTTGTTGGTTATTTACCATTAATCCCGGGCACTTTCGGCAGCCTCGTAGGGGTGGGTTTATTTTATTTGCTTAGAGGCACTACCTCAGTGTCGTATTTTTTATTTATTTTTGCGGTTATTGCTTTAGGATTAATTACTAGCGGTCGAACAGAGAAGTTGTTAAATAAAAAGGATCCAGGTTGTATTGTTATTGATGAAGTGGCGGGCATGCTTATTGCACTTAGTTTTATTCCCTATGATTTAAAGTTAGTTTTTTTAGCTTTTTTGATTTTCCGGATTCTGGATACGCTTAAACCTTTTCCGGCTGGTAAATTGCAATATTTGTCTGGTTCTGTTGGTGTAATAGCGGATGATTTAATTGCTGGTATTTATACGAATATCGTGGTTTTGGTAATCTTGAAATTATATATGTGCGTATAATAAACGTAAAGCTTCCTGAACAGATTTTAAACGGATATTTTCCCTCTTGCCCTGTAGCATGAATAATCGGCAGAGGGTTTTGTTTTTACTGGCTAGGGCAATAAATACTGTGCCCACGGGTTTGGTAATGGTTGCTCCGGTGGGGCCGGCAATTCCGGTAATACTGATACCAAAATCAGCGTGGGTTTTTTTTCGAATGTTGGTGGCCATTAATATTGCAACTTGGCGTGAAACTGCGCCGTATTCGGCAATTGTTTTTGCAGGTATATTTAGTATCGTTTCTTTAGATTTATTGCTATAGGTGGCTACCCCTAAAAGAAAATAATCTGAAGATCCTGGTAAGCTAGTCAAAAGGCTAGCCAGTAGGCCTCCAGTGCAGGATTCAGCAACGGAGATGGTTTTTGCTTGGTTACATAGCAGAGTATGGATTTGTTGGGTTATTTTTCTAAGCATGGTTGTTATTATAGCCGTTTTTAAATATATTGACAAGCTTAGTTTCTCTGCTATACTGATGAGCAATTAATCTTTAGGGCAAGGTGAAAATCCTTACCGGCGGTTTAGCCCGCGAGCAAATGCTTAGTATTTAGCATTTGCAGATCTGGTGAGATTCCAGGGCCGATGGCGAAAGTCCAGATGGAAGAAGATTAAAATTACTCTGCCCGAATATTTTTTTTCGGGTTTTGTCATTTAAGGAGATAAATGTTTAATAGTATTCCAGAAATTTTAGAAGATTTAAAAGCCGGGCTAATGGTTATCGTCGTTGATGATGAAGATCGCGAGAACGAGGGTGATTTAGTGATGGCCGCCTCAAGCGTTAAATCCGTAGATATTAATTTTATGGCTAAATTTGGCCGAGGCCTGATTTGTGTTCCGATGGAGGAGGAGCGGCTGCGTTTTCTGGAGCTTGATCCGATGCTTAAGAATACTTTACAGGCTGGGACCCAGGATCCTTTTAAAACCGCTTGGATGATCTCTGTGGATGCGGCTAAGGGGGTGAGTACCGGTATTTCGGCTGGGGATCGAGCTAAAACTATTGAAGTTTTAATTAATACACAGAGTAAATCGGAAGACCTGGTGCGTCCTGGGCATATTTTTCCCTTACGTTCACGTTGCGGTGGTGTTTTAGTTAGGGCAGGGCATACGGAAGCTAGCCTGGATTTAATGCGCTTGGCCGGGCTTTATCCGGCAGGGGTAATTTGTGAAATAATGAATGATGATGGTAGTATGGCGCGTATGGGGCAACTTTTAGAGTTTGCGCACAAGCATGCTTTAAAAATTTGTACGATTGCTAGTTTGATTGAATATCGTCGTAGAAGCGAGAAACTGGTGGAGGTGGTTGTACAAACTAAATTGCCGACGAGATTTGGGGAGTTTAAGTTAATTGTTTATCGGGATCAAACCAATGATCAGACGCATATTGCTTTGTGTATGGGCAGTTGGCGAGATGAATCGGTGTTGGTACGCGTACATTCTGAATGTTTAACCGGGGATGTTTTTGGTTCATTACGTTGCGATTGTGGAAAACAATTAGAGAAGGCGATGCAAATGATTTCTTTGGAGAAAAAAGGTGTGGTTCTTTATATGCATCAGGAAGGCCGCGGTATTGGATTAGTGGAGAAGCTGCGTGCGTATAATCTTCAGGATAAGGGAATGGACACGGTGGAGGCTAATGAAGCATTGGGGCATAAGGCAGATTTACGTGATTACGGTATTGGCGCTCAGATACTTGTAGATTTAGGGATTAAGCAGATTAGGTTGTTAACGAATAATCCCCGCAAGATTGTCGGCTTGGAAGGATATGGTTTAAAGGTGGCACAACGGGTACCTTTAGAGATTGAGCCTAACGCTCAGAATTATAAATATCTTAAAACAAAAAAAGAAAAGATGGGGCATCATATAGACATTTAAAAAAGAAAGGGGAAAAAGATGGTAAAAGTGATTGAAGGTAAGTTGTTAGCAAAGGGTATGAGTTTTGGTTTAGTGGCTTCGCGATTTAATGATTTTATGACTAAGGAGCTGGTCAGCGGTTGTATAGATACTTTGGTCAGGCATGGCGCAGAAGATAAAGATATTACGGTCGTTTGGGTTCCGGGAGCATTTGAGATTCCTCTGGTTGCTCAGAAAATGGCTAAAGCTAAATCATTTGATGCCTTAATTTGTTTAGGTACAATTATTCGGGGAGCAACGCCGCATTTTGATTATATTGCTGCCGAAGTGGCTAAGGGGGTAGCTAAAGTTTCTTTAGACAGTGGCTTACCGGTTATTTTTGGGGTTATTACTGCGGATAGTATTGAGCAGGCGGTAGAACGTGCAGGCTCTAAAGATGGCAACAAAGGTAAAGACGCAGCTCTTTCTGCTATTGAGATGGTTAATTTAACGGGACAGTTGAAATAATAACTTGATTGTGAAAAATGCGTAAACGAACTAAGGCACGTGAATATGTATTGCAGATGCTTTACCAGGTTGATATTACTCAGGGTAATTGGCAGGAAGTTTTAGAAAATTTCTGTGCGAGTACTGACCGGCAAGATTTATCTGGTGAGCTTAAAGATTTTTCTTCTGAGTTATTGGGTGGCGTGGTTGAACATTTGCAAGAGATTGATAAAAAAATTAGTAAATATGCTGCGAATTGGCAGCTTGAGCGCATGGCATTTGTGGATCGTAATATTATGCGTTTGGGTTGTTTTGAGCTTTTGTTCCGGGCGGATATTCCGCCTAAAGTTGCGATTAATGAAGCAGTAGAGCTAGCTAAGAAATACTCTGGCTTGGAATCTGGTAAGTTTGTTAACGCCATATTGGATCAAATAAAAATTGAGAAAGAAAAATGAAATTTGCTGATTTGCATGTGCATACCTCTTGCAGTGATGGCACGTATACATCCGCGCAATTGATCAAGGAAGGTATTGAGCGAGGGATTTCCGTATTGGCAATCGTTGATCATGATACGACCGAGGCGTTGGATCAAGCATTAGCCGAGGCAGAAGGTACGGATTTAGAGATTATCCCGGGTATTGAATTAACGGCTCAGCATGAGAATCAGGAGATACATATACTTGGGTATTTTCTAGATTATCGGAATAAAGCACTACTGGAAAAATTAAAATTAGTACAACTTAATCGTATTCAGCGGGTTTATAAAATAGTAGAAAATTTAGAGGAGTTGGGGTTAAAGCTTAATCCAGAGACTGTTTTTAGTATTTCCGGGAAGGCCACGGTAGGTAGAATGCATATTGCCAGGGCATTAGTTAAGGAAGGGTTAGTGGGCTCTACCTCTGAGGCGTTTCGAAAGTATATTGGAGATAAATCTCCGGCTTATGTTTTGGGTTTTCGTCTTTCGGTGCCAGAGGCGATAAAATTAATTCATGCTGCAGGAGGAGTAGCGGTTTTAGCACATCCGTATATGCTACATAATGACGCATTAATTACGGAATTTGCTGGTTATGGATTAGAGGGAATAGAGGTGCATTATCCCGAGCATTCCCAAGCGATGGTTAATTTTTATTTAGATTTAGCTAAAAAGCTTAATCTTTTGGTTACGGGAGGAACGGATTTTCATGGTAGCGCGAAACCCCAGATAAAATTAGGTATGATTAAAATACCGTTGGAATTAGTGGAAAAATTACGGCAGGCTAAAAAATGATTAAACCGTTGGATGAATATTATATGGGGCTGGCCTTGAAATTAGCGCTTAAAGCTAAGGGTAAAACTTCTCCTAATCCCTTAGTGGGTGCGTTAGTGGTAAAAGCGCATAAAATTATTGGCCGTGGTTTTCATGCTAAGGCTGGGTTTGCGCATGCGGAGATTATGGCTTTAGATGAAGCGGGCAAAAAAGCAAAAGGAGCTACTTTATATGTTACGCTTGAGCCTTGCGCGCATATTGGCCGCACTCCACCCTGTATTAATCGTATAATCGGAAGCGGGATTAAAGAAGTGGTGGTCGGCATGATTGATCCTAATCCTTTAAATAATGGTAAAGGTGTTACTCTGCTTAAACAGAGTAACGTTAAAGTAAAGGTGGGGGTTTTAACTGAGCAATTAAAAAAAATAAATGAGAGTTTTATTAAATATATTACTACGGGCGTTCCTTTTATTACCGTTAAGGTTGCCGAATCCCTAGATGGCCGGATTGCTACCCGCACCGGTGACTCTAAGTGGATTACTTCGGATAAGTCGCGGGCGTTTGCTCATAAAATACGCAAGGATTACGATGCAATTATGGTTGGGGTAAATACGGTATTGCGTGATAATCCTAGTTTGAATGCCTGGTTTTCTCAGAAAAAACTTATTAAGATAATTGTGGATAGTAATTTGAGTATCGCGGAAGATTCTAATATCTTTGCCGGAAATAGTCAGGTAATTATTATCACTTTACCTAGCCGGCCCGGACAGGAAACACAGAATCGCAAAAGTTTGGCCGCTAAAGCTAAGATTCTTGAGGTTAGGGAAAAAGCCGGACAAATTAATTTAACTGATGCTTTAAAGAAGCTGGCTCGACTAAAAATAAGTAATATTATTGTGGAAGGCGGAGGTACTCTAATTGGTTCTCTTTTTGATGAAAGACTAGTGGATAAGATCTTATTTTTTATTAGCCCTAAGATTATTGGGGGCAAAGACGCTGTTTCTTCTGTGATGGGGATCGGGGTAAAGCGTATAGATCAGGCGATAAAATTGCGTGATTTAAAAGTTAGGCGTTTTGATGAAGAATTTTTAATTGAAGCCAGGGTAGAATAAAATGTTTACGGGCATTGTTGAAGAGTTGGGGGCGGTAAAAAAAATAGCGCATAAAGCCGGCTTAACTCTATTAGAAATTAGCGCCCAAGAGGCGTTGATTGATACTAAGATCGGCGATAGCATTGCAGTTAATGGTGTATGCCTTAGCGTGGTGGCGATAGGAAATAATTCTGTTAGTTTTGAAGTTATGGCGACCACGAGCAGTAATACTAATTTGGGATTATTAAGAATCGGGCAAGCAGTTAATCTTGAGCGCAGCCTTAAGCTTGGAGATAGGGTTAGCGGGCATTTTGTTAGCGGGCATATTGATTGTTTGGGGCTGGTGCGCAGGAAGGGCTTGCGTAATGGTAGTATCGAATTTGAGATTTCTGTTCCGCTTGTTTTTGTGCGCTATTGCTTACCTAAAGGATCAATATCTTTAGATGGAATTAGTTTAACCATAGCTAATGTTAGCGCCAATATGATTAAAGTTTGTATTATTCCCCATACTCTTAAAAATACTACTCTAAATTTAAAGGGTCCGTCGGATAAGTTGAATATAGAATTTGACATCCTCGCCAAGAAAAATCCTTCCTAACTTATTTTAGCTTCCTGGTTTTTGTTTCTCAAGTACGTAAGATTTTCGCCGTGTGCAGAATAATGCCTCTGGTAATTTTCTCGCTCAGGTCGATTTTTTAACGCCAATGATCTTTCGTATTCCGGCGGCTGCAGAACTCAGCCGTCCCGCTCTAGCGGGACGGCTTCAAACACCTTCGCCGTCCCAAGATTGCCAACCTAAAGGTTGGCCTTGGGATACCCGTA
>CAYHRM010000048.1:5324-9170 GCA_964359035.1 uncultured Planctomycetales bacterium | reverse complement strand
CCCATTTATTTTATACTATTACTAAGATGTCAAAACCGACTGCTCTTGTTGGTCCTTTTCAGTTTGTAATTCTCTTTCTTTATTCTGTGACAACTTCACAGAAACAATCTTAGAAACCCCTGATTGCTCCATAGTAATTCCATACATAATATTGGCATTCACAATAGTTTTCTTATTATGCGTAATTACGATAAACTGTGAAGTTTTAGCAAACTCCTGAAGAACCCTAGAGAACCGATCGACATTTGCCTCATCCAAAGCAGCATCAATCTCATCCAAAATACAAAACGGCGATGGTTTAACTTTAAAAATTGCAAAAATTAATGCAATTGCCGACATGGTTTTTTCGCCTCCGCTTAACAAGAGGACATTCTGCAATTTCTTTCCCGGAGGCCGGCAGATGATTTCTATTCCCGATTCCAAAGGATCCGACTCATCAAGAAGAAAAAGCTGCGCGTCTCCACCGTTAAAAAGTAAACGAAAATAATTCTTAAATTCTACTTTTACCTTCTCAAATGTTTCCATAAACATCTGTTTGGTTGTGCGATTAATCTTTAAAATTGCCTGATGCAAAGACTCTTTAGCATCAACCAAGTCCGTTTGCTGTTGAATAAGAAAATCATAACGCTTCTTTAGTTCATCATATTCCTCAATCGCCACTAAATTTACGGTGCCATATGCATCCAGCTTTCTTTTTAATTCGCTAATCTCTGCAGAAAGCGTTTCATGGCCTGATTCCTTAAGCGGCTCAGTTAAAAGATCTAAATCAACCTTATAAGCCGAAGAGATCCTCTCTTTAATCGTCGTATAGCGATAATCCAGGTCCTTATCCAACATCTCTAAGTCATGCAAACGGTTCTTTATCTGATCCAATTGTTTACGGTCAGCCTCAATCTTTTTTACCACACCCTCCGTCCCGCTAGAGACCTCATTATACTTAAACTCAATTTCATCCAAAGATGTTTTTTTCTGCTCAATCTGAATTTGAGCCTGTCTGTTTGTCTCCTGACACTGCGTAATTTCAACCCTTAGCATCTCCTGACGCTCTTTGGACTCAGAAATCTGCCGCTGAATATTTTCTAAGCTAGCTTTATCCTGCGCATAAGTTTGATCTAAAATCTTTAAAGTTGCCGCATCAGAACTAAAACGCCTATTCAAAGCTTCAATTTCAGTCTTAGTTTGGGTAATAAAAACTAAAACCTCTTCTCGTAATTTACTATTCAAAGAAACCGCATCTTCTTCTTGGGCAATTGTATCCTGCCTCTGCCTTTCTTGATGATTTAAATCTAATAGCTGATTCTGCGCGTTATCTAAATTTTGCTCAAGGGTAGAAATTTCCCGCGCTACATCTGTCAACTCCATTACAATCACATCCTCTTCTTCTTTAATTTTTTCAAATTGCTCCGCAATCGCCGCATGATTGGATTCTTTATTCGCTAAAGTAATTTCATAATTTCGTAATTCTAATTCCAACTCCACCGACATTTTATTTAATTCCGCGATGCAGGTTTGACGTAAAACCATCCTATTTCTTAACTCTCCAAGATTCTCTTCAAGCCGAGCAATTTTTTCATCAATTTTCTGCGTATCTAATTCAATCGGCTTGGCCTCTCCACTTATTTTAAAAGCAGCCGTACTCAAATGCAAGCGATCCTCTGAACTTAAAGTCAACTGATCTTGAATCTTTACCACCAAACCGGTTAAGCTCTCATTAGGCATTTTATCCAAATAAATTACCGCATTTGACGACTCGCCAATATCATCATATTTACTCTTTAATTTCTCTAAAAATTCTTTATGCGAAACCAAAGTCAACTTTTCATTTCCCAAGCTCACAATTTGTTTATTAATTTCCTCTAAATTTAATCCTTCATGCGCAAGATTAGCTTTGACCCCAGCAATCTTCTGCATAAACTCCGCTACCTGAGTCCGGGTATCCTCTAATTCCTGAGCCACTTTTTTTAAAGCCTCTTGGGTAATTACCTTGTCCTCGTAAACCTTGGCTTTTTCTATCTCTAACCTCTTTTTACGCGCTAAAAAAACTTGATGTTTAGAATTAAAATCTCCAATTTGATTATTGTTAGTAGAAATTGTAGTTTCTAAATCTAGAATTATTCTTTTACATTCAGCAATTAAACTTAATGAATTCTTTATGCTTAAGCTATGCTTATCAATCTCCTCTTCCTTCTGCGCCAAGCTGGCTTGCCTAACCTGGATATTTTGTTTAAGGCTGGCATACTCACTACGTACCTGCTCTAATTTTTCTTCATCCTGAACAAGTTTAGCGGCCGCCTGGTCAATTTGGCCTTCTAAAACCTGGCTATCCTGCGTTAATTCATCAATACGTTGTTGATTAAAACTTATATGTTCATTATTGCGTACTAAACTATTCTCTAAATTAAGCAGCTGGCTGCGCGCCTCCATCATTGCTTCTTCTAAACTTTTTAACTCCGACTGGCGGTTAGCAATTTTCGCTTCCTGATGAAGGATTAATTCAATTAACCCAGATTCATCTTTTAATAAACCCTGCAATTGCCCAACAATCACATTTTTCTCTTCCAGCAGATTCTTTTTTTCCAAAGTAGCCGAATCGATCTCTTTTAATTTTAATTCTTCAAAAATTTCCTTATAGCGACGCGCTTTATTAGCCTGCCGTTCCAGGGAGCCAATCTGACGCTTAACCTCTGTAACAATATCATTTACTCGCAAAAGATTCTGCTCTGTTTCATCCAGCTTACGCGTGGTTTCTCTCTTCTGAGCTTTATACTTGCTAATTCCACTGGCTTCATCAAAAACTACCCGGCGATCCTCTGGACGAGAACTTAAAACTAAATCAATTTTTCCCTGAGCAATAATCGAATAACTTTCCGCACCAATCCCGGTGCCTAATAATAAATCCAAAATATCCTTAAGCCGCACCGTGGCTTTATTTAACATATACTCACTTTCCCCAGATCTAAAAAGCCTGCGGGTAATCAACACCTCTGGATTATCCAGATTAAAAAATCGGCTGGTATTATCAAACGCCAGGCTTACCTCAGCCATACTTAAGGGTTCTTTCTGATCCGTGCCATTAAAAATAACATCCAGCATCTCAGAACCGCGCAACGATTTTGCGGACTGCTCACCCAATACCCAGCGAATAGAATCAAAAATATTTGATTTACCGCAACCGTTGGGACCGACTACCGCTGTAATTCCCGGCTCGAAATTAAGAGTAGTCTTATCGCAAAATGATTTAAAGCCCACTAGCTCTAATCTTTTAAAATACATGATTTAAATCCTCCTTAGCTGCCAATAAACAGGCTAATCTGATTGCGTCTGGCCTTCCAGCCAGTCATCAATTTTATCTTTCTTAAAACGCCATTGACCGACCAGTTTAAGCGCAGGAATCTTATTATGCTTTAACCAATCATAAATCGTCCGACGTGTAACCTTCAAATAATCCGCCAAATCTTCAATCGTCATTAAATTATTGTTTACCATATTGCGGTTATTATAAACAATTAATTAAATTTTGTCAAGGAGAATCTTTACATTCTTTGACATATTGATACTAAACGAGGCAATATGCGGCAGATAGATGCAAATACATGGGAAACTTAATTAATATTATAGCAGATATTCTTACGCGTCTGGCTTGGTTTGCTTCTTCGCCGGGGCGCTTATTGCGGCCCAGCGTGCCGCAACTGCGCTCGGGTCGGCTGCGTCGCTCTGCCGAAACATATATTGTGGGCATCCGTGCCCGCTCCTTGCCTCCACGCCCGGCTCAGAATCAAACCAAGCCAGACGCTAATCATATAATATTAATTCATAAGCTTTCCGGCTTTTGCTGGAGGCACAATT